>NZ_JBHFJB010000056.1:6656-8155 GCF_057334555.1 Pseudomonas sp. AGC41 | reverse complement strand
CCCCCCCCCCCCCCCCCCCACAAAGGCGACATCTCTGCAACAGAACGAGAGGATTGAGCTAAATTACCGGCATTGCTTTCGAACCTGCCATCGAGCCCCCATGCCTGCCCAGCCGCTCTGGAAAACCTACCTGCTTTTTTTGGCCCCCATGGTCCTGTCCAATTTCCTCCAATCGATGTCCGGTACGCTCAACAGCATCTACATTGGTCAGATGCTCGGGACCCAGGCATTGGCGGCGGTGTCGGGGATGTTTCCCATCGTGTTTTTCTTCATCGCCCTGGTGATTGGTCTGGGCGCGGGGGCGGGCGTGTTGATCGGGCAGGCCTATGGCGCCGGCGAGACCGGAACGGTGAAGGCGATTGCCGGGTCGACGTTGCTGTTGGGGGCGATTATCGGGTTGGTGGCCGCGGTGTTGGGCAGCGTCTTTGCTCGCGAGGCCCTGCAAGGGCTCGGCACGCCCGACGATGTGCTCGAAGATGCCATTTCCTACGCGCGGGTGATGATGTGGATCCTGCCGATGCTACTGGTGTTCGTGCTCTTCACCCAGCTGCTGCGCGGTGTGAGCGATACCGTCTCGCCGCTGCTGGCGTTGCTGGTATCCACGAGTGTCGGGATGCTACTGACGCCAGTGCTGATCCGTGGCTGGCTGGGCTTGCCGCAGATGGGTATCCAGAGTGCGGCGTGGGCGGGGATGGTGGGCACCGCATCGGCCATGGCCATGCTGGCGTGGCGCCTCAATCGGCGGGCGCATGCCTTGGCGCCGGACCGCGCACTGTTCGCCGCGATGCGCCTGGACCGGGATATCCTCGCCAAGGTGCTGCGCATCGGCTTGCCGACGGGGTTGCAGATGGTGGTGATTTCGTTGTCGGAGCTGGTCGTCCTGGCGCTGGTCAATCACCACGGCTCCCAAGCCACGGCCGCTTATGGGGCGGTGACGCAGATCGTCAATTACGTGCAGTTTCCGGCGCTGTCGATCGCCATCACCGCCTCGATCCTCGGCGCTCAGGCGATTGGCGCCGGACGCCTGGAACGCCTCGGGCCGATCCTGCGCACGGGGCTGTTGTTCAATGTCTGGCTGACCGGTGGCCTGGTGCTGCTGGGGTATCTGTTGTCCCACTGGCTGCTGGGGCTGTTCATTACCGACCCGGCGGCGCGGGTCCAGGCCGAGCACCTGTTGCACATCATGCTCTGGAGCCTGCTGGTGTTCGGCTTCCAGGCCATCATCGGCGGGATCATGCGCGCCAGCGGCACGGTGCTGGTGCCGGTGGCGATCTCGATCTTCTGCATCATCGGCGTGCAAGTGCCGGCGGCCTACCTGCTGGACGCTCACTTCGGCCTGCAAGGGGTGTGGATGGCGTTTCCGGTGGCTTACCTGAGCATGCTGATTCTGCAGGCGGTGTATTACAAACGGGTCTGGCAGCATCAGCGGATCGAGCGGTTGGTATAGCCGGCCCATCACCGAACCCCTGTGGGGGGAGCCTGCTCGCGAAAGCGGTGTT
>NZ_JBHFJB010000056.1:5834-6624 GCF_057334555.1 Pseudomonas sp. AGC41 | reverse complement strand
AGCAGGCTCGCTCCCACATGAAACCGGCGGTTAGCAGATAGGCGAGTGTTACAGTGCCCACTGCCCCGTCTTTTCGCCCACGAGGAACTCAATGCCTGTAAAACTCCCCTCCGCCGCCTACCGCGCCTTCCTCTTCGACATGGACGGCACGCTGCTTAATTCTGTCGCTGCCACTGAGCGGATCTGGACGCGCTGGGCCATGCGCCATGGCCTGGACGTGGCGGCATTCCTGCCGACCATCCATGGCGTGCGCGCTGTCGATACCGTCGCCCGCCAGAACCTGCCGGGCGTGGATGCCCAGGCCGAGGCCGCGCAGCTCACCGTCGAAGAAATCGAGGACGTGGAGGGCGTGGTCGAGGTGCCCGGTGCGCTGGCCTTTCTCAAAAGCCTGCCGTCGACGCAATGGGCAATTGTCACCTCGGCGCCCATGGCCTTGGCTTTGCGCCGCATGGAAGCAGCCGGGATTCCACGCCCGGCGGTGATGGTGACTGCCGAAGACGTGAGCGCCGGCAAGCCAAATCCCGATTGCTATCTACTCGCGGCGCAGCGCTTGCAAGTGGCGCCACAGGAATGCCTGGTGTTCGAGGACGCCGAAGCCGGGATCAAGGCCGGCGAGGCGGCCGGTATGGACGTGATGGTGGTGACGGCCACGCACACGCATCCGGTGGTGACGTTGCACTCGCAAATCGGGGATTACCGTGGGCTGAGTGTCACGGTGGGCAATGGGTTGATGCGCCTCTCAAGCCACCGCTGAACCCTGTGGGAGCGAGCCTGCTCGCGAAAGCGGTGC
>NZ_JBHFJB010000056.1:0-5738 GCF_057334555.1 Pseudomonas sp. AGC41 | reverse complement strand
GCTGACCCGACGCCTTCGCGAGCCCCCCCCCCCCACATTTCCTGGCTATGGGGTGCCTGCGAATCAGGTCACCACGCGATAGCACGGCACATACGCCGCGCCGCCCGGCAGTTTCATCCGGTGCTGGGCGACGAAGGCCTGCAGCAGGCGATCAAGCGGTTCCATGATGGCGGAGTCGCCGTGGATCTCGTACGGGCCGTGCTCCTCGATCAGGCGGATACCCTTGTCCTTGACGTTACCGGCGACGATTCCGGAGAACGCCCGGCGCAGGTTGGCGGCCAGTTCATGGGGCGGCAGGTCGCGGCTCAGGCCGAGGCTGGCCATGTTGGCGTGGGTCGGGTCGAACGGGCGCTGGAAACCTTCGTCGATCTTCAGCAGCCAGTTGAAGTGGAACGCGTCGTTGCGCTCGCGGCGGAACTGCTTCACTTCTTTCAGGCCCTGGGTCATCTGCCGCGCCACTTCAGCCGGATCGTCGATGATGATCTGGTAGTGCTTCTGCGCGGCTTCGCCCAGGGTCGCGCCGACAAACGCGTGCAACTGGTCCAGGTACGGTGCGGCGCTTTTCGGCCCGGTGAGCACGACCGGGAAGGGCAGGTCCTGGTTGGCCGGGTGCATGAGGATCCCCAGCAGGTAGAGGAACTCTTCCGCCGTACCGGCGCCGCCCGGGAAGATGATGATACCGTGGCCGACGCGCACGAAGGCTTCCAGGCGCTTCTCGATGTCCGGCAGGATCACCAGCTCGTTGACGATCGGGTTCGGTGCCTCGGCGGCGATGATGCCCGGCTCCGTCAGGCCCAGGTAACGCCCGCCGTGGATACGCTGCTTGGCGTGGGCAATGGTCGCGCCTTTCATCGGGCCTTTCATCACGCCGGGGCCGCAGCCGGTGCAGATGTCCAGGCTGCGCAGGCCAAGTTCGTGGCCGACTTTCTTGGTGTATTTGTATTCTTCGGTGTTGATCGAATGACCGCCCCAGCACACGACGATTTTCGGTTCCACGCCGGGACGCAGGGTGCGGGCGTTGCGCAGCAGGTGGAAGACGTAGTCACTGATGCCCTGGGATGAGCTCAGGTCGATGCGCTGGCTGTCCAGTTCGTTCTCGGTGTAGACGATGTCGCGCAGGGCGCTGAAGAGCATTTCCCGGGTGCTGGCAATCATCTCGCCGTCGACGAACGCATCGGCCGGCGCGTTCAGCAGCTCCAGGCGCACGCCCCGGTCCTGCTGGTGAATGCGGATCTCGAAATCCTTGTAGGCTTCGAGGATGGTCTTGGCATTGTCGACATGGGCGCCGGTGTTGAGGATAGCCAGGGCGCACTGGCGGAAAAGATCGTAGATGCTGCCGGAACCGGCTTCGCTCAGTTGCTGGACTTCGCGCTGGGACAAGGTCTCCAGGCTGCCCTTGGGGCTTACCGAGGCGTTGATTACATGTCTTTGAGTCATTCAGCTTTCCTTGAAAACGATGCCGCGCGCACTACGGCGGCATCTTTGAAAAAACGTCCACGCAGGAAGATCGCACGATCCTTGCGGTATCGCCATGGACTTTGATCCGGGTCCTTCGGGTTGGTGCAACACAAATGAGCCCCGGCATAGCCAAATCGACCGGGGAGGCGATAATGCGCGAGTCTTTTCACGCCACACAAGGAAAATGCGACGCGATGTTCGAGATCAAACCGTGGGACGCCGTGACCTACCGGCAGCAGACCCGCCGCAGCACCCTCATCGTCGCCGTGGTATTCCTGGCCTTGGCGATGCTGCTGTCGAGCCTGGCGGTGCTGCTGTTCGGCACACCGGGAGGGGATAATTTTCGCTTCAACGTGGGCGGGGTTTTCGCCGCCGTGCTGCTGATGGCCGCGCTCATGCGCGGGTACTTCTGGCAACAGCCATGGATGGCCGCGGCGGTGTACGGCTGGCAGCTCAAGCGCAGCCTGATGAGTGTCACCAACGTGATGCACCAGGTGAAAGCCGGTGTGCAAGCCCAGGACCCAGCGGCGATGAAACTGCTGCGCTTCTATCATTTGGGCCTGGCCCAGATGCACCTGCTGGATGCCAACTCCAGTGACCAGGCCTCGCTGAGCCGTGAGGCCGACGAACATCTGCAGAGGCTGCAGACGCTCGGCCTGGACCCCGCGCAATCGCGCCTGGACCCGGCCTGGATCGATACCGTGAAACAGGCCTATAAAGCCCGCGACTAGCGGCCGCTCGTCGGTTGCCCCAGTGGAAAAATCAAACCCTGGTGATCGGGCGCCTTTCTCATGAACAGTCATGAAAAGGAGAGACGAGATGCCTGGAAAGATCACTCATGGAACCTGGGCCATGCTTTGCGTGGCAACGGTGGGGTTGGCAGGCTGCGCGGGCGGCAACAGCCATTCACCGGTGGACGCGCCAGGAGCCGCGAAGAGCCCGACCACCGCGACGCTGGAAGCCGGAGCGGGGCTCATGCAGAACAAACCGCCATTGCAAGCGTTGGATACCTATCTGGATGGCTTCCATTTTTACAACGGGCGCAAGTCCGGGCAAATGGAAGCGCATCACTACTGCACGGCACTGAACGAAGAAGTCTTCCAGTGCGCCATCTTCGATGCCAACACCGCCAACGCCAAGCTCATGGGCGTGGAGTACATCATCAGCAAGCGCTTGTTCGAGGACTTGCCGGCCAGCGAAAAACAGTTGTGGCACAGCCATGTGCATGAGGTGAAGTCCGGGCAACTGGTCGCGCCAGGGATTCCCGAGGTCGCAGAAACCCGCTTGATGAAAAACCTCGTCAGCACCTACGGCAAGACCTGGCACACCTGGCATACCGAGCAAGGCAACGCGCTGCCTTACGGTGTTCCGCAACTGATGATGGGCTTTACCGCCGACGGCCAGATCGACCCACGGTTAGTGCGTGAGCGCGACAGCCGGATGGGCATCTCCAGCGAAGAGAAAAAACGTGCCCGCGCGGCAATCCAAGCGCCGGCGATCGATCCCGGTGCGGATGCCTGGCAGAAGGGGCAGGTGTGGCAGATCAAGGACCCGACGGGGCATGCCCACTAAAAGCGAATTTGCCGAATATACTTTTGTGGCGAGGGAGCTTGCTCCCGCTGGGTTGCGCGGCAGCCCCAAGGTAATCAATTTGGATACTGTATTTAATTGGAAAATTATTAGGGGCTGCTGTGCAGCCCAGCGGGAGCAAGCTCCCTCGCCACGGGGGGCAGGGATAAATTAATTACGGCTGTTTGAAGTGCCCCGGAACATCATGTTCCGTTTCGTTTGGCTTGGTTCTTTTCTGAACTTGAACGTCACTGATCCTGACGCTTTTCAACTCGGTGAAGGTCACTCTCAAGAGTGCCTCGGCTTCTTCGGTGCTCAGGGTCTCGGTGTCAGCCGCCAGCACCCGGTTATCGGGCTGGCCGTCGGCGATGAAACTGACAATGAATCGGTCCTGGCTCATGCATGACCTCGACAGGTTTAAGCGCCAGGGCGCAGCAACGCTACGCCCCAACGGTTTTCCGGGTTACGATTTTCTGCCGCCGCCATGGCTGCGTTCGCCACCTTTCCTACCGGCTTCAGAGGCTTTTTCCCGGTCGTTGGCAAAGTTTCCGCCGGAAGCATGTCCGCCTTTCTTGCCGGCTTCGGATGCTTTCTCACGGTCGTTTGCGAAGTTGCCTGGGTTTTTGTTTCCGCTATTAGCCATTTCGAGAATCCTCATTTTGGTTAAGCGAGTAAAACGTGCCTCGCAGTACTGTGAAAGAAATCTGCGGATGGAAGTTTAAAAAAAACGTTTCGCTGGCGACGAACGGTATTAACTAAAGAATTAACCCCTGGGTAACTTATACAGCCGTCTCGCTTGAACTTGTACAGCATCGATTTAATTAATAAGGTAAGCGACGGCAAATTGTATTTATTCATCAGCGGACGATATTCAATCCTCGCCGCCGCTGACTTTCCAGTGTTTCGCCTCGGGTGCAAACACCACCTGCTCAACGCGGTGGGCAATGCCGAAAGCCAGCGAATTTTCCGCCGGTATCACTCGCTCCTCGGCGCACAGGCATTTGAAAATATCCAGTTGCGTGGCGGCGCCGGCGGTTTCCTTGACGTAGATTTCCACGTACCGCGCCACATCGTTGTCCAGGCTCGAGAGGTATTCACGCAAGCGCGAGTGATCCACCGATTTCTGGCCGAAATACCAATTCATCGGGTGGATCAGGAAGCGTGAATGCGGGGTGGTGGTGCGGTCGCTGGCGGCCAGGTACATGACGATGCCCATCGACTCGATGTTGCCGGCGTTCACCGCGCGCACGGGCACCGGAAGGGACTTGATAAAGGTATAGAGGGTGAAACCGAAGTTGGTGCTGCCGCCGACGGTAGAGAGGTTGAGCATCAGCGAGTCGGCGCCTTTTTCAATGGCTTCCAGGCAATTGTCCCGGAAGCGCTCGGTGGTTCCCTGGTCGATCTGGCAATGGAAATGGACGATGTGTTCGGACATCTGAAACTCCTCTCGACTTACGCGTTGACGAGTCTGCGGATCAGCGGCTCTGTACAGTTGGGAGTGCGCCGGCTGTCGGATGTTCCACTTCCGTCACGCGCGTGTTCAGGTCCGGCTAACAGCGGTCGTTTCGCTTAGCAGGCTTCGACAGCTTGGGCCATGCGTTGCAGAAACATCGTCAGCGCGGCTTCTTGTGCGCTGAGTCCTTTGCGTACGCGAGGCTTGGGCAGTTCGCTCAGGATGCCGCCCATGAAGCCTTCCAGCACGGCGGGGTGAATGTAGCATTTGCGACACACGGCGGGCGTATTGCCCAACTGTCGGGCGACCTGCCTGACCATCTCGGCAACGTGTCGCTTGGCTTCGGTCTCGGTTTCCCATTGCAATGTACGCAGCCCGTCCAGCGCCGCCGCGCTGCCCGCCCAGGTGCGGTAGTCCTTGGCGGTGAAATCGGCGCCGGTGAGTGTCTTGAGGTAGGCGTTGATGTCCGAAGAGGTGACGGCGTGGCGCTCGCCGTGTTCGTCCAGGTACTGGAACAGGTTCTGCCCGGGAATTTCCTGGCAACGCTTGATGATGCGTGCCAGGCGCCGGTCCTTCACGGTGATCTGGTGTTCGACGCCGCTCTTGCCTCGGAACTGGAAAGCGATGGCGCTGCCGTTGACCGCGACATGCTTGTTGCGCAGCGTGGTCAGGCCGTAGGAGCGGTTGTCCCGGGCGTATTGGCTATTGCCGACGCGGATCAGCGTGACGTCGAGCAGAGTGATGACCGTTGCCAGGACTTTATCGCGGCTGAAACCGGGCGTGGCGAGGATTTCCTCGAGGCGTTTGCGCAGTCGCGGCAGGGTGCGGCCGAATTCGAGCATGCGTGAGTACTTGTCCGCATCGCGCACTTCGCGCCAGCGCGAATGGTAGCGGTACTGCTTGCGTCCTCGGGCGTCGCGCCCGGTGGCCTGCAGGTGGCCGCGCGGGTCGGTGCAGATCCACACATCGGTGTAGGCCGGCGGAACGGCCAGGGCGTTGATCCGCTGGATTTCAGCGGGATCGGTAATGCGCTGGCCCGACGGGTCGAAGTAACAGAACTTGCCCCGCAGTTTGCGGCGGGTGATGCCCGGAGCGGCGTCGTCGACGTAATGCAGATCAGCCGGGAGTGCATCGGGCGGCAGGGTGTCGGGCATGTTTGATCCTTGGCGATGAATTCAGATGGCCTGTGAATTGATTGACCGCCGCCCGTTGCGGTCGTGCCGAGTTTCTCACATCAACCAAATAGCCCCTGTGGGAG
>NZ_JBHFJB010000055.1:0-8643 GCF_057334555.1 Pseudomonas sp. AGC41 | reverse complement strand
CGCCACGGGGGCTTTATGCAATCAGAACGAGTAGCCGATCTGAGCGAGCAGTTGCGGGTTTTCCTGGCGTGTATCGCTTTGCGCTTCGCCGCCGGAGTGGCGCCATGCGACCGTTGCGTCGAACGACAGCTGGCCGTATTGAGCGCGCAAGCCGACACCGCCGCCGGAGATGCTGCGGGTGTTTTCCTCATCGGCCCACTCGTTGTGGTTGATGCGCACCTTGCCGGCGTCCCAGAACAGGTAAGGCGTGAGCTTGTCGATCGGGTAGCGAAGCTCGATCTGGGTCAGCATGCCTTCGTCGCCCGAGCCTTCGCTTTGTGGATAAGCGCGTACGCCATCGATGCCGCCGAGGCTGAAATCTTCGGAGGAGTCGAGGTTGTCGTTGCTCCACTGGCCGAGGAAACGGGCGAAGAGCGTGAAATTGGCTGGCAGCGCCTGCAGCCGGGCGAGATCGACGTTCACTTTGCTGAAGTCACCCTCGGTCTGGGCGGTCTGACGGTCGCCTTCGCGTAGCGCCGAATCGAGCTTCAGGTCACCGTAGGTCAGCGTCGCGCCGCCGTAGGTGATGCCGCCGCCGAACAAAGTGTCCCTGACATCAAACTGCAAGCTGATGGGCAGCGAGTGGCTGCTTTTTTCAAAGCTCAGGCCGAGCACTTCGTATTTGTCTTCAAGGTCCTTGTGTTGGTACTGCCCGGCCAGCATGAGGTTCGCCTGGTTGCTGCGAATGAGCGGATAGCTCAAGCCGATGCTGCTGACCTCGGCGGTACCGGTCGCCCCCAGGTCGGCGAATTCGGCGCCCAGGTCGTAAGAGCTCTGGGCGTAACCGACGTTACCACGCAGGCCGGACGTACCCAGTGGCATCGAGTAGCCGAGGCTGCCGAAATACAGTTCTTCATCGGTCGCCATCACGGCGGCGCTGAGCTTGTCGCCGAGCATCAGCGGGCTGTTCCAGTCGCCTTGCACCGTCAGGCGATTGCGCCCCGAATAGCGATTGCCGTGGTTGTCCAGCGTGGCCTTGCCCTCGAAGGTCTCGGTTTTACTTACCTGGGCATTGAGGTCGCCGGTACCGAGCTCATCACCCGGACGGATGACCGGGCGCACCGCCACGCCCGGCAGGTCGGACAGGACCAGAATGCTGCGTTCCAGGCGGTCACGCTCGATCACGTCGCCCGGCTTCAAGTCGCCCAGGAAAGGCTGCGCCTGCTCGGCGAGTTTCGCATCGTCGTTGACAGCGGTGACTTTGCCATAACGGCCTTCGATCACTGCGATGGTCAGCTCGCCGTTGGCCATCCGTTGTGCCGGCAAATAGGCACGTGCAAACGGGTAGCCGTTCTCGCGATAGTAAAGCGTGACCTGCCGGGCGATTTCCCGCAATTCGTCCAGATCGTGAGCCTTACCGACGGCTGGGGCGACGACGCGTTGCAGGCTGGCCTCGTCGATGCGGGTGTTATCGGTGAAGCGCACCGCGTTGAGCTGGACTTTGGCACCGCCGACTTTTTCCTGCGCCGGTTGCGGTGCTTCTACATCCAGGCGAATGCTTTGCGGCAGCTCCTGCTGCGGAATCGGCAGCTCCTGCAGGATCCGGCCGGCGTCGGGGATCGGGCGTGCCGGGAGGGTCGCCGCCCAGGCCGGGGAAGTGGACAACAACGCCAGACCGGCGGCGCAGGACATCAGTTTGTTATGCATTGGATCAATCTCGAATAATTCGGCTTGCCTGAGCCCATGACCACGTCCGGGGGACGCGGCCAATGGGCTCCTTCAAATGGAAAATGGACGTCAGGGGATCAAGGACGCATGGCCAGACCTGGACCTGGCAAGCGCACGCCGCCACGGACGACGAACACGGTCTGCGGCGGATAGGCCGCACACGCGCCGCCGGCGGATACCCCGCCGTCGGAGCAGACGTTCCCGGCCAGTTCCCGCTCGCTGTCGGCGTCCTCGGCCTGGGCGGCCGAAACGCCGTCGCCCGCATTGCCGTTCGCCCGAGTACCGCCCTGGTCCACCAGCAGGAGACCGCCGTCCTCGACGCCGTAGTCAGACCAGTCAGCCGGTTTCGGCTGGGCCGGATCGAGCTCCGGGGCGTGCGGCGAGTTCTGCTGCGCGCCAACGCGGGTTGCATCGGCGACGCTCTGCCGGACGGCCTCATAGTCAATGGATGAGGTCACGGTGAGGTTGGCGTTGGCCGGGTTGCTGACGATCAGGTAACCCAGGTCAGCCAGCCCACCGATGTTGATCAGGTGCGAGCCCGGGCCCGACGTCCCCACCGAGTACAGCGGGTTGCCCAGCATCTGCTTGGTGTCGCCGTTCCAGAGCCCGTTGGCGTCATAACCGCCGATACCGCCGCCGTCGAAGGTGGTGCTGCCGTCGAACGCCTTGGTCTGGGTGGTCGCACCGTTGGTTGAAACCACCAGGGCCGGTTGCTCGCGGTACACGGCATGCACGCCGCTGTTGCCCAGCGCCCTGCCGAAGTTGCTCTGCTGCTCGTCGCTGTTGTAGCGGAAATTGCCGCTGCCACTGCCGACCATATCGACCATTCGGGTACTGCCGGCGAGGCTGCCGGTGTAGATCACTGCCCGACCACCGGCGCCGGTAGACACGGTCACGCCGGCACCAGCCTTCACGTCACCGCCGGCGGCCACGCCAGCCGAAGCCGATTGACCGGCGTTGAGCACGATCGCATCGGAGGCATTGCTGGTGGTGCTGACGTTCTCGGCCAGGGTAATGTTGCCGGTCGTCGTTACGACTTGGACCTTGCCCGTGTTGCCGATGCCGACGATCTGATCCAGCTGGGTGCCGTCCAGTGCCGTCTCGGTCAACCTGCCGACGGTGACGTCGCTGCGGTTGACGAAACTGACGTCCTTCGCGCGGCTGGCGATATCGCCGACCCAGTTGCTGGCATTGCGCAGCTCGAAATCACCACCCTTGAGGGCCAGGCCGTCGGCGGTGATGTTGCCGTTGGCATCCTGGGTGGTCTTGCCAGCGACGTTGAGGAAAACGTTGCCGCTGGTGGCCAGCCCTTCGTTGATTGCCAGATCGCCTTGGGTGCCGATGCTCACGTCGCCGCTGTTGTTGACGCCGGTGGTGGTCTTGACCACGTTGCCGTTGCCATCGGTTTCAGTCAGCGTGCCGACCTTGAGGTTGCCGGTGTTGTTGAACGCGACCTTGCCCGCCTCGCTGGCGATGTCACCGACCACGTTGCCGTTGTTGCGCAACTCGAAATCGCCACCGCTGAGGGCCAAACCGTCGGCAGTGATGTTGCCGTTGCCGTCCTGAGTGGTCTTGCCGCCGATGTTGAGGAACACGTTGCCGCTGGTCGCCAGCCCTTCGTTGATCGCCAGATCACCTTGGGTGCCGATGCTCACGTCGCCGCTGTTGTTCACGCCAGTCGTGGTCTTGACCACGTTGCCGCTGCCATCGGTTTCAGTCAGCGTGCCGACCTTGAGGTTGCCGGTGTTGTTGAACGCGACCTTGCCAGCCTCGCTGGCAATATCGCCGACCACGTTGCCGTTGTTGCGCAACTCGAAGTCGCCACCGTTGAGGGCCAAACCGTCGGCAGTGATGTTGCCGTTGCCGTCCTGAGTGGTTTTGCCAGCGACATCGAGGAACACGTTGCCGCTGGTGGCGAGCCCTTCGTTGATTGCCAGATTGCCTTGGGTGCCAATGCTCACGTCACCCGTGTTGTTCACGCCGGTGAGGCTGGTCTGCGTGCCGTCGGCATGGGTCGCGGTCAGCGTGCCCACCTTGAGGTCGCCGCTGTTGTTGAAGCGGACTTTGCCCGCCTCGCTGGCGATATCGCCGATCACGTTGCCCGAATTGTTCAGCGCGTAGTTGCCGCCCAGCAGCACCAGGCCACTGGCATCCAGCTTGGCCCCGACGTCGCCGGCCTGGGTGGTGTTGCCCCCTACTTCCAGGGTGATGATGTCGTCGGCACGGGTTTCGCCATTGTTAGCGTCGTCCCGTGGGCCGTTTTCGATGGTGATGCCTTTGGCCAGCGTCAGGTCGTGATCGGTTTTCAGGGTGACCGCCTCATCGGCGGTGATCCCCACGGTACCGTCCACGATGCCCACCGTCAGGTCGCCGTTGCCAGCGAATTTCAGGCTGCCGACATCGGCGGCGATGACACTCACGTCATGCCCGCCCTTGCCCAGGTTGAAATCACCTTCGCCGCGCAAGGCCAGTTCGTCTGCGGTAATGGTCGCGCCAGTTGCCTGGGCCGCGCCTTTGCCTGCGTCGACGCTCAGGGTCAGGCCCTTGCCGGTGGTGCCGTCTTCATCGCTGCCTTCGGGATCCTTGAGGGTCAGATTGCCCAGCAGGTCCAGGACGCCGTTGGCGACCAGGGCCAGGTCGTCCTTGAAGGTCGCGCCCTCGTCGTCGACGGTGATGTTGCGCGTCTTGTCGTTACCGATGACGACCTTGTCGAAGCCATCCTGGATGTTCGCCAGGTCGGCGTCGGACAGCACCAGCGGATCGTTTGGCCCGGTCACTTCCGGATCGTCGCTGCCGCCAAGGTGGATATCCAGGCCAACGGTCTTCTGCTGCAGGATGAGGCTGCCGCCACCGGCGACGCTCGCGGCGAGATCGATTTCGTCGGCGCTCAGGCTCGTATCGCCCTGGGTGACCAAGGCCTGGCCGACGGTGAGGGTGTCGGAGACAAGGTTCAAGTCGCCGGTCTGGGTCATGCCGGCAACCGGTACGCCTTGCGGGTTTGCCGGAGTCTGGCTGTCGGGAATGGTCACCACGCCAACGGTCAGGTCATCGACATCGGCAAAGCTGACCGTGCCGGTGTTGCTGGCGATGGTGTTGACGTCGTTGCCGGCGTTGTCCAGGTCATGGACGGCACCGTTACCCAACAGCACCAGGCCATCGGCAATAATGGTACCGCCAGCGCTCTGGTCGATCCTGCCGCCATTGCTTTGCAACGCCAGCACCGGAGCCGGTTTGTTGTCGTCGTTACCGGTGCCCGGTGCATCCGCCACGGTCAGTTGGTCATTGATGTGGATGTTGCCGGTACCGGCATCGAGGATCAGGCTGTCGTTGAAGCGGGTTTGCTCGATGACGTTGATGTCACCGGTCATGTCCGCGCCACCGATCTTGACGGAGGTAAACCCGTCGCCCAAGGCGCCGATGTCGGTGCCGGTCAGTTCCAACGCACCGGGGGCATCGCCGGTGCTGCCGCCCACGGCAATGTTCTTGCTCGGGGTGTTGGTCTCCAAGGCGATGCTGCCGTTGCCAGTGACGCTGCCAACGCCACCGTTGAAGTTGATATCGTCCGCCTTGATGGCCAGGTTGTTGTCGGTGCTGTTGAGGCTGCCGTTGAACGTGATCGAACTGCCCTGCAGGCCCTTGCTGCCCGAGGTGTTGGTCTTGATGTTGTCGACGTACAGCGAGCCGCCGACCTGCTTGCCGGCGGTCTGGTCGAAGCTGCCGGAAACGAAGACGAACTTGTAGGTGCCGGCCTTGTCAGCAGTCGCCGTATGGCTTTGCCAATTGACCGCGCCGGTACCGTTACCCGTTTCGTTCAGGATGATCTGGTATTCGCCGGTGTTGACGTTCAACAGATAACCGAAGACATCGTAGGTGTCGCCGCCCGCGACCGGTTTGTAATCAAAACTGACCGCTTCCCCTGCCGCCAGCGAAACCGTGCCCTCGCTCACGACCGAAGGGCCGCGCATGATGCAACCGGCGGGCGCGTTGAGGCAGTTGGAATTGTTCTCGGTACCCAGCAACAGCGCTGCGCCGCCGTCCTTGCCCTGGCCAGCGGCGGCGACCGGTGTGAGCGGTTTGTAGTTCATGTCGCCCTGGTCGCCAGGCGAAACACTCGGCGCATTGCCGTTGGTTGGCGAGGTAGTCGGGAGCGTCGGGTCATCCGGCGATACCACGCCTTCCACCACGGTGACGCCGGTGAAGAACTGGGCGATGGAGGTCTTCCAGCCGACCAGGCCGTTCTCGAAGTCGGCGTTCAGGAACTGCGAAGTGCCCAGCTCGACGGCGCCGGTGTAGACCTGCTCGCCGCTGGTGAAGACTTTTGCGCCGTTGATGTAGGTTTTGCCAGCGCCACTGGTGGTCGCATACAGCGAGCCCAGCGCGCTGTTACCGCCAACCATGTCGCTGAAGATGATCGAACCTGAACCGGCATCGACGCGCAGTTGGCGGTTGTTGGCTACCGCGTCGGAGTCCACTACGCCGGCAAACACGACATTGCCGCCGTTGCTTTTCAGGCTCACATCGGTGTTGAGCGCGACTTTGCCGTTGAGGATCAACGCGAGGCTGTTGCCATTGCCGGCGCCACTGGCGTCGATGTCACCGTTGAGGAAAATATTGCCGAAGACGTAGCGGCCCGTTCCGCCGTCGTTGTGCCCGGACTGCAAGGTCAGCGTCCGCTCGCCGCTGATGCTCGTCGGAGTGTAGTCGCCATTCCAGTGGATGCTGTTGTCAGCCTTGATCGCCACGTCGGTGCCGCCGGCCAGGGCCGTATCGATCGCATTGAAGCCAACCGTGGCTTCTGTGCCGTTGGCGCCGCCGGTCAGCCCTCCGTTACCCGGCCCCACCGTGACGCTGTCCGGGTCGAGCAACCACAAGCCGCCCTTGCCGTTTTTAGCCGAAGCATCGGCCGCCTTGCTCACCGCCAGCTTCGCACCGCTGGTCTCGATCTTGCCGCCGTCGCCGCCCTTGGCGCCGCCGGTGGCTTTCAGGGTGCCGTCCACGCGGGTCACGCTGCCCGGTTTCTTGACATCCGACCAGGCCACCACGGTACCGCCCTTGCCGTTTTCAGTGGCCGATGCGTCGAGCACGGCACCCGCGGCGATGGTGGTCTGGCTGGCCTGCTTGATCGACGGGTCCTTGCCTTGCCAGCTGCCGCCCACATTGATTTCGCCGCCACCCTTGGCACCGGTGGCGTCGAGCTCGGCGCCTGCCTTGATTGTTACGCGCTCGCCGGTCACGACGATCTTGCCGCCCTTGGCGGTGTCGGAGGACACATCGATACGCCCAGCGACTTGCACATCGCCATGGTCGCCCATCAGCGTGACCAGGCCGTTTTCACCGATATCCAGGGAACGCGCTTCGATCAACCCGGTGTTGTTGATGACGGTGCTTGCGAGGGTTTCCGCCGCACGGGCGGTCAGCAGGATGCGGCCGGCATCAGCACGAATGGCGCCGCCGTTTTCGATCAACGCTTGAAGCGCGCCCTCTTTCACTTCCAGTTGCACCGGCCCGCCCAGGTCGAGCGTTACGACGCTGCCGGCGCCCAGCAGCACATTACCCTTGTGCGCGGTGATGTTGCCTTCGTTGACGATTTTTGCGGCGATCAGGGCAACGGTGCCGCCTTGCGCTGCATTGATGTTGCCCTGGTTGACCACCGACGCGGCGCTGTTGCCACTGAAACGGTAGTTGCCAGCGAGAAAATCTTCGGTGCTCAAGTTGAGCGTGGAGGCCACCAGGCCACCCACATCAACCTGTGCGCCAGGGGTAAACAGTACGCCGTTGGGGTTGACCAGGAACACCTGGCCGTTGGCTTTCAGCGCGCCCTGGATCACCGACACGTCCGAGCCCAGCACACGGTTCAAGGCGACCGACGCCTTGCCAGGCTGGACGAATTCGACGGTGTTGCCTTTGCCGACGGAAAAGCCCTGCCAGTCAATCGCGAGCTTGTCGCTGCCCTGGTGAATGGCCATGTTGTTGCCATTGTGCTGAATGCTGCCGTTACCCGCCACGATGTTGCCGCCGGTGGGCAACGCTCCCGCCGCCGCTACCGAGGCGAAAAGACCGCCGCCCACGCCGATGACGAGGCTGAGCGAGGTACGGCTTTTGTCCTTGCCGTGGCTCTTGACCAACTCGGATGCCACCTGCCATGCGCCCATCACGGCATTCCAGACGACTCGGTAAACTCTGTTCATTTTTGTTCACTCATCCTTAATACGGCGGGCCGTGCCATGACGACCAGGCGGTTCGCTGTCGACAAATCAAATGGAAAAAACGCATCCGGGCGGATTGCGGCTCGCAACATCCCACAGTGCTTCTCGCCATCATGTCCGCCACGCGGAGGCCGCTCCTTTGCTGGAGCGCCCAAGGCTTTTGAATGAGGGGACGGGATAAAGATTTTTCTGCGATGGGTGGGCTGCTGGTCGCCTCGTCGCGGGCGACCTATGCTGAGTCGGTCGAATTCCTACTGGCGGGCCGTAATGATCCAATGCAAACGCGCCTATGAAATACCCAGCGCAGAAGACGGCGTGCGGGTGCTGGTCGACCGGCTGTGGCCGCGCAACTGTCGCAAGGACGCGTTGGCAATTGCTGAGTGGCTGCCGGAGGTGGGGCCTTCCCATGAGTTGCGCAAGGCGTTCAAGACGGGAGCGGTTACGTTGGCCGAGTTCAGGGTGGCCTATCGGCGAGAGCTGGCGGCGCGACCGGAGCATTGGTGGAAGTTGGTGGATGTCGCGCGGGGCGGGACGCTTACCCTGGTGTATGCGGCCAAATCGACCACTGAGAATAATGCGGTGGTGTTGGCGCAGTGGCTGGAGGATGAAGTGGAGAAGCGGGCGGATTCGAGTTCGCCGGTTTGTTATCTGGGAGAGTTTCCGGAGTTTTGAGTGGGATGGGTTGGGGCTGCTGCGCAGCCCAGCGGGAGCAAGCTCCCTCGCCACGGGG
>NZ_JBHFJB010000054.1:10432-12664 GCF_057334555.1 Pseudomonas sp. AGC41 | reverse complement strand
CGGGGGATTGGTGTGCTCACAAATTGTGTTCGGCTTTGGTTCTGTTTATCAGGCCATGTAAGCCGTCCGAGCGAGGCTACGTTGCCTTGCGTCATTGCCTACAACTACGCCAGAATCCGCCGGCTTGTGCGCCTGCCACTCTGTCGATAACTTGTACCTCGTCACTGCCCATCAGTGATCGGGTCTGCAAGCCCGGCGAAATACCAGGCGCATCGCCACAAGCCAATCGACATATCCGTGTCGCTTAATGGCGGCTGTGTGCGGGAGACCTTCGGGTCTGCCGGGTTCCTGGTTTCCCGGTCTTGCAGACCCGCGCATAGCTGCCACCCATCATCTGCAAGTGATGTTCTGGCAGCGCCTTGTTCATAACCAGGAGCTGCACAATGTTCAAAGCCACCCCCAATCCCCCCGAAGAATCCCCCAGCCCGTTATTCACCGTCGTACCAGACGCCGACATCGAATGCCTGCTCGCCAACCTCAGCGAAACCCTCGCCTCGGCGAATGCGATGGCCAGCGACCTTGCCTTCGCCCTGGAAGGCTCGCGACGGCATTTGGCGTTGGGGATCCAGCAGATGATCGAGCTCGGTGAGCTCCTGGCAAACCGCGCCCTGGACATTGCCGCGCCGCGCTAGCCACCTAAAGCCAAGTGAAACCCGTGGCGAGGGAGCTTGCTCCCGCTGGGCCGGTCCGACGCTTCGGGCGTAGCGGCCCCATTGGTCAGCACCTCGGTGCGTCAGATGTTTTGAGGCGACTGGTTTTAGGGCTGCTGCGCAGCCCAGCGGGAGCAAGCTCCCTCGCCACAAAAAGCACAAGCTCCCTCGCCACAAAGGCAGGTGTCGCACAAAGGAAAAGTCAAACCGGCTTGGACTTCAGGTTACGCGCGTACCACGGCCGTTGTGGCACGCGGCGCAACAGTCTGGAGAATTTGTCGTCATCGCTGCCAAAGGTGATGCGCAGCGCCAGTTTCATGGTTTCCGGGTCCATTTCCACCGAGCGGCCGACCTGCAGCCCCGGCGTGGTACTGCAGCCATGGGTGTCCGGGCCCAGCCAGGGGTCGGCGATTTCCACCCAGCGGCCCGGGGCGAACCAGGGTACGCCGTTGACTTGCAGCCGGCTGACTTCGCCCGGATGGAAACGCTCGTGGGCGCGGAACCAGTCTTCGAGGCGATCGTCGATCCAGCCGTGGAAGGCCCAGAACACCGGGCTCACGTGAGACGAAAACGGATCGCCCAGGAAATCGTTCTCCGCTTCGAACCAGCGCTGGGCGAAGTCCGCCTGATCACGGGCGAACGGCACCGGATGACCGTTGGACGGGTCCCTGGGCACCGAGGCCCAGCGCATGTGCAGCCAGTCATGCAGGCCCAGTTCCACCTCGGAACCGAACTGGCCCAAGGTCAGCTTCGACAGGTAGCGCGGATCGCGATAGCGCGACTCCCAGACCTGAAAATTGCTGTGGTAGGTCTCGGCGGTCTTGATGTCGCTGACCCATTGAGCGTACTGCTCATCGCCACGGGCCAGCCAGGTCGGCGGCAGCGCCGTGCCGTCGACGTTATCGAAATACCGGGCAAAGCCCTGGCGATCGCGTTCCAGCTCCGGTTGCGGCAAAGGAAAACGCGGCCACGACGGCAACGGCTGGAACGAACGCGCCGTGCCGAGCATGTGCCGGTGCATGAAAAAGAAATCCACCCCCGAGCCGTTGCGATCCTTGCGCGGCCCACGGGCGTCACGCTCGTTGTCTCGCGGCCCGGGCTGCCAGCCAAGGCCGCGCAGAGCGTTGCGTTTGTCTTCGTCGAGGGTGTGCCATTTGTCCCGCGAGGCGTGCCAGAGCTGGTGAAACAGCCGGTGCTCGGGCGACACCAGCCAGGCCAGGAGCTTCGGGCTTAGCGGTATGCGCTCCCTGGCTTCGGGAAAGCGTTGCTTGACGGCGATGAACTGGTTGTCGAGTTCCGGCTCGGCCAGCGGGCGGTCCAGGCGCAACACCCGGCCACTGAGGGTGGCGGTGCCGGCATTGCCGAAACCGGCCCAGACTTCATCCAGGGTCATGATGAACTCGTAGTCCGGCGCGGCATGTTCGCTGCCGCTCAGTCGCCAACTCAACTGCTTCGGGTCGCTGCCGGCCAGGTCGCCCAGGACGCGATAACGCGGTTCGTCCCCGGCACGCAGGCGTTCGGCGGTGTCCAGGCAACCCACCAGGCCGCGGCCTTTGTGGGCGATGTCGAGAAACACTTGCAG
>NZ_JBHFJB010000054.1:9952-10320 GCF_057334555.1 Pseudomonas sp. AGC41 | reverse complement strand
GCGGCCGGTGAAACGGATCGTCCAGATACCCCGCAGCGTGTTGGCCCGGCGCTGGCCCGCCACATCCGCCACATCGAACGAGGCCTCGCCGGGGGTGATGGTGGGGTCCGGCCGGGTCAGTTCACGGTGCCCGTAATACACCGCAGGCACGGCGGCACCGGTCAGCGCCAGGCCTGCCATGAACCATCGTCGAGAAATCGTCATTGCCTTACCTGTGTTCGCCCTCGGACGGGCTTTATCCAAGCTAGGACGATGGCTGGGCGGACAAATTTATAGCGAGCTGTGAGGGCCTCATCGCGAGCAAGCTCGCTCCCACAATGGATTTGGGTACATTCGCAAGGGATGGGTTGGTTTCGAGGCCGCCTTCG
>NZ_JBHFJB010000054.1:6133-9869 GCF_057334555.1 Pseudomonas sp. AGC41 | reverse complement strand
CGCTCCCACCGGTGGATTGCATTCCAAGGTGGGAGCGAGCCTGCTCGCGAAGAGGCCCTCAAGGGCGCCTAAATTTCCCCGCCGACCACTCGTTCCCCCCAGATAGCAAAGGCCCCCGCGCCTGTCCTTCCAAGGCGAACCAGACTGAGATCGGCAATGACCACACCACGTTCGAAAAAGGCTCTTTTCACCGGCGTATCCCTGGCCCTGGCGCTGGTCGTCGGTGGTGGGCTCGCGGCCTGGGACCATTGGTGGCGGGACAATCCCGGCTATCCGGTCAAGGTGATGAAAGAAGCCCGGGAGTTGCACAAGCGCCTGTTGTCCTTCGACAGTCACGTCACCGTACCGCTGGATTTCGGCACCGCCGGCAATGAAGCGGACAAGGACGGCAACGGCCAGTTCGACCTGGTGAAAGCCAATCGCGGTCACCTCTCCGGCGCCGCGCTGACCATATTCGGCTGGCCCGAACTGTGGAACGGCCCCAACGCGCCGCACAAGCCCACCGCCGGCTTCGTCGAGGAAGCGCGCAACCAGCAGGAAGTGCGCTACAAGATCATCACCGGCATGGTCCGGGATTTCCCCAACCAAGTCGCCATCGCCTACACCCCCGACGACTTCCGCCGCCTGCACGGCGAAGGCAAGTTCGCGATTTTCATCAGCATGCTCAACGCCTATCCCCTCGGCCACGACCTGAGCCTGCTGGACCTGTGGACGGCGCGGGGCATGCGCATGTTCGGCTTCAGCTACATCGGCAACAACGACTGGGCCGATTCTTCGCGACCACTGCCGTTCTTCAACGATTCGCCCGACGCCCTCGGCGGCCTCTCGGACATTGGCAAGCAAGCGGTGAAACGCCTGAACGACCTGGGCGTGATCATTGACGTATCGCAAATGTCGACCCTGGCCCTGGAGCAAGTCGCACAACTGAGCCGCACCCCATTGGTTGCTTCCCACTCGGCACCACGGGCCATGGTGGACATTCCGCGCAACCTCAGCGACAAGGAAATGCAGCTGATCAAGGCCAGCGGTGGCGTGGTGCAGATTGTCGGTTTCTCCCAGTACCTGCGGCCGCTGACACAAAAGACCCAGGACAAACTCAACGACCTGCGCAAGCGCTTCGACCTGCCGCCGCTGCCCAACCTGGCGATGGCGCTGATGCCCGGCGATCCGATCATCGCCGCGTGGCCGGAACAGCGATTCGGCGAATACGCCGGCCAGCTCTACGCCATTCTCGAAGAGGAACCCAAGGCCAGTCTCAAGGACCTGGGCGATGCCATCGACTACGCCGTGCGCAAGATCGGTATCGACCATGTCGGCATCAGCTCGGACTTCAACGAAGGCGGCGGCGTGAAGGGCTGGGAAGACGTCGGCGACATCCGCAACGTGACCGCCGAACTGCTGACGCGCGGCTACTCCGAAGCCGACATTGCCAAGCTCTGGGGCGGCAACTTCCTGCGCGTCTGGGACCAGGTGCAGAAAGCCGCCCAGCCAGCGATTGCCGCGACGCAGAAGGCAGCCCAGTGATGAACGAGCGCCGTACCTTTCTCAAGCAAGCCGGGGTCCTGACGGCCGGCCTGCCGTTTGCCGCCAGCCTGCCGTCCCTCGCCGCAGCCGATCCATTGCCGCCGCTGCCCCGGGACAAATGGGCGCAACTGCGCTCGTTGTTCAACCAGGACCCGGACTACCTGCACCTCGCCAATTTCCTCATCACCACTCACCCGCGTCCGGTGCGCGAGGCCATCGAACGCCACCGCGCCGCCCTCGATAAAAACCCGGGATTGTTGATGGACTGGGACCTGGGCGTCACCCAAGAGCACGAGGAAAACGTGCGGACCTGGGCCGGGCGCTACCTGCAAGCGACACCGAAACAGATCGCCCTGACCGGCAGCACCACCGAAGGCCTGGCGATGATCTACGGCGGAGTCCATGTACGGCCCGACCAGGAAATCCTCACCACCGCCCATGAACACTATGCCACCCACACCATCCTCGACTTGCGCAAGCAACGGGACGGCACCCGGGTGCGCAAGATCAAACTGTTCGAAAACGCCCGCGACGCCAGCGAGGCGCAAATCCTCACGGCCATCGACCGCAACATCCGCCCCGAGACCCGCGTACTGGGCATGACCTGGGTGCACTCGGGCAGCGGTGTAAAGCTGCCGATCGGCAAGATCGGCGCCCTGGTGGACAAGCACAACCAGGGCCGCGGCGATGAGCAGCGGATCGTTTATGTGGTGGACGGCGTGCACGGCTTTGGCGTCGAGGACCTGAATTTCCCGCAGATGAATTGCGACTTCTTTATCGCCGGCACCCACAAATGGATGTTCGGCCCGCGGGGCACCGGTGTGGTGTGCAGCCGCAGCGAAGAGGTCAGGTACGTCACGCCGATCATCCCGACCTTCTCCGAGGCGACGGCGTTTTCCACCACCATGACCCCGGGCGGCTACCACGCCTTCGAGCATCGCTGGGCGGCGGACGAGGCCTTCAAGCTGCATCTGCAACTGGGCAAGGCCGAGGTGCAGGCGCGCATTCACGCGCTCAACAGCTACCTGAAGAAACAACTGCTGGCGCTACCGCAGATCGAGCTGGTCACGCCGCTGAGCCCGGAGCTGTCGGCCGGCTTCACCTTCTTCCGGGTCAAGAATCGCAAGAGCGACGAGATCGCTGCCTACCTGCTGCAAAACCGCGCCATCGCCGACGCCGTGCACCGCGATGCCGGGCCGGTGATCCGCACCGCGCCGGGGCTGCTCAACACCGAAGTCGAGATCGACCGTTTCATGGCGCTGTTGAGCAAAACACTCTGATGACTGATCGAGAGCAATCGATGAACCGATTTTTACTGAAGACGCTTCCGGCATTGGCCCTCACCGCCCTGCTGCCCTCCAACGCCCAGGCCTCGCAACCGGGCCAGGTATTTCGCGACTGCAAGGACTGCCCGGAAATGGTCGTGCTGCCCACCGGCACCTTCCAGATGGGCACGCCGGACAACGAGGTCGGCCGCGAGCCCGACGAAGGCCCGATGCACCCGGTGACGTTCGACAAGCCGGTGGCAATCAGCCGCTTCCAGGTGCTCAAAGGCGAGTGGTTCGCCTACCTGCGCGACAGCGGCTACGTGATGCCTGATGGCGACAAGCGCCCCGGCCGCGCGTGCCAGGCCGGCGTCCCGGATTACCAGGGTAGCGATCCGCGCAAGCAGTACACCGACCGGCACCCGGCGGTGTGCATGGATTTCGCCGAGGCCAGCGCCTACGTGGCGTGGCTGTCAAAAAAAACCGGCAAGCCGTATCGGTTGGTCAGCGAGTCCCTGCGCGAATACGCAGCGCGCGGCGACAGCAGCGGCCCGTTTCCCTTCCCGTTCGATGAAGGCAAGGATTACAGCATCGCCCAGCACGCCAATACCTACGGCGCCGCCGATGGCTACAACTTCACCGCGCCGGCCGGCAGCTTCGCGCCCAACGCCTTCGGCGTGTACGACATGCACGGCAACGTCTACGAATGGACCGCCGATTGCTTCAACGAAAACTACCTCAATGCTCCAGGCGACGGCAGCGCCGCACTGACGGGCAACTGCAAGGTGCGGCGCATCCGTGGCAACGACTGGGGCGAAGCACCGGTGTTCTCCCGTTCGGGCAACCGCAACGCGGTGTTTTCCGATGCCCGCGGCGATTGGCTGGGGTTCCGGGTCGCCCGGGATATGTAGCTCAACCTGACCATCTGAAGACCCGCTTTTTGTGGC
>NZ_JBHFJB010000054.1:0-6091 GCF_057334555.1 Pseudomonas sp. AGC41 | reverse complement strand
CCCCCCCCCCCCCCGCCACAGTAATGTGTGTCAGGTGGTTCCTCGTTAAATCCCCTTCCCCTCCAATCGTTCCATAGGTGGGCGCGCCCCAACCGGCGTGCCGCCGTCCTCCAGCCCATGCGGTGAATGCCCCCGATGGCCTTCGCCCTTTTTATCTAGCAGGGAAACCTCCATGAGCCAACCACAACGCGGGGTGATCGCTGAATTGTTCATCCTGCTCAAACCCTTCCGGCTGATTGTCGTAGGCTCCATCCTCTTGGGCATGCTCGGTGGCCTGAGCATCACCGCCCTGCTGGCGACCATCAACGACGCGCTGAACGCCGATGCCGGCCCCTCGCCACACATGCTCGGCACCTTCGCCGGGCTTTGCGCGGCGGCGCTGCTGACCTCGATCCTGTCGGACATCGGCACCAACCATGTCGGCCAGAACATCATCGCCAGCCTGCGCAAATCCCTCGGCCAGAAAGTCCTGCTGGCGCCGATCGAACAGATCGAGCGTTTTCGCAGTCATCGGCTCATCCCGATCCTGACCCACGACGTCAACATGGTCAGCAACTTCGCTTTTTCCTTTGCGCCATTGGCCATTGCCTTCACCGTTACCCTCGGTTGCCTGGCCTACCTGGCCTACCTGTCATTGCCGATGTTTGCGCTGCTGCTGGTGGCATTGGTGATCGGCACGGTCATCCAGTACGTGGCGCGAGCCCGTGGCATTCGCGGTTTCGAAGCGGCCCGCGAGGCTGAAGACGCCCTGCAAAAGCACTACAGCGCGATCGCCGCCGGCGCCAAGGAATTGCGTATCCATCGGCCGCGTCGCCAACGCATGTTCAGCCAGCGCATCGAAGCCACCGCCGAGCAGATCTGCGCTACCAACATCCGCTCGGTCAACACCTTCGTGGTCGCCAAGACCTTCGGTTCGATGCTGTTCTTCGTGGTCATCGGCCTGGTCCTGGCCCTGCAATCGCTGTGGCTGGGCATCGACAAGGCGGTGCTCAGCGGTTTTGTGCTGGTGCTGTTGTATATGAAAGGGCCGCTGGAATACCTGGTGATGACCTTGCCGGTGATCAGCCGCGCCAACATTGCATTCAAGCGCATTGCCGAGTTGGCCGAGCAGTTTTCCTCGCCGGAGCCGCATCTGCTACTCAACGGCCAGGATGTCCCCAAGCCGACGCTCAGCCAGCTTGAATTGCGTGACGTGCACTATGCCTTCCCGGCGGTCGACGGCAGCCAGGCCTTCACCTTGGGACCGGTCAACCTGTCCATCGCCCAGGGCGAGATCGTATTCATCGTCGGCGAGAACGGCGGGGGCAAGACCACGCTGATCAAATTGCTGCTGGGCCTCTATGCGCCCCAGGGCGGCGAGATTCTCCTCGATGGCAAGCCGGTGCTGCCTGCGCAGCGTGACGATTATCGCCAGTTGTTCACCACGATTTTTGCCGACTACTACCTGTTCGATGAACTGGTGCAAGGCGACCAGCAAGTGCCCGGGACCGCCAATCGCTACTTGGAGCGCCTGGAGATTGCCCACAAGGTCAGCATTCGCGACGGCGCTTTCAGCACTACCGATCTCTCCACCGGCCAGCGCAAGCGCCTGGCCCTGCTCAACGCCTGGCTGGAGGAACGCCCGGTGCTGGTCTTCGACGAATGGGCCGCCGACCAGGACCCGGTGTTCCGGCGAATCTTCTACACGGAGCTGCTGCCGGAGCTGAAGGCCCTGGGCAAGACCATCATTGTCATTTCCCACGACGACCGTTACTTCGACATCGCCGATCAGCTGGTGCGGATGCAGGCCGGTCAGGTCGTCACTGAAAAGGTCCCGGCAGCCTTCGCCTGAGCCTGCCCGACGCAATGCTGTCTACCGCGAGAACACCATGAACGAATTGCTAGATGATGATCTGCTGGCGCTGCTGCTCGATGAGGCCGCCGACGATCTGCAGGCACGGTCCAACCGCAGCCGGCTGGACCGCGCGCCCTTGTCTTTCGCCCAGCAACGCTTGTGGCTGGAACAACAGCGCGACCCGACCCGGTCGGCCTACAACCTGCCACGTGCCCTGCGCCTGACGGGCGAGCTGAATGCCGATGCCCTGGAGCAAGCGCTGAATCGGGTCATCGACCGGCACGACATCCTCCGTACCGCGTTCATCGAAATCGACGGCGCCGCCACCCAGGTGGTTGAGCGCAACGCCTGCCTGGTCCTGCATCGCGAAGACCTCGCCGGGCTCGACCAGCCGACGCTTTCGCAGCGCATCGAGCAACACGCCCGGCAACCGTTCGATCTCACCCAGGCGCCGCTGATGCGGGCCACCCTGCTCAGGCTGAGCCCGGCGGAACATGTGCTGTTGCTGAATATGCATCACATCGTGTCCGATGCCTGGTCCAACACGATCCTCATGCAGGACATGACCCAGGCCTATGCCCAGGGCTTGCTGGGCGATCCATCACCGCTGCCGCCGTTGCCCCTGCAATACGCCGACTACGCGACGTGGCAACGCGGCGAGTACTTGCAGAGCCTGGCGTGCCAGCGCGGTGGCGAATACTGGAGCGAGTACCTGGGCCACGACCTGCCCACGCTGGAACTGCCACAGGATTTTGCGCGCACCGCGAGCCAGACACACATGGCCGGACGGGTGCAGGTGGCGCTGGCCCCGGCGATGGTCCAGGCGCTCGAGACGTTCTGCCAACGCCAGGTGCTGACGCCGTTCGTGGTAGCGCTGGGTGCCTGGCAATTGCTGCTGGCCCGCTACAGCCGCCAGAACGACTTCACCGTCGGCGTCCCCAACGCCAACCGCAACAACCATGAAAGCCAGGACCTGGTGGGTTTTTTTGTCAGTAGCCAGGTGTACCGGGCGCGGATCGACTCGACCCGCAGCGCGCTGGATTTTCTCCGCGATCTGCGCGCGCAGTCCCTCGCCGCGCTGGAGCATGCCGATTACCCGCTGGAATTGATCCTCGATCAATTGGGCGCCAACCCGCTGTTTCAGGTCCTGTTCAACTGGCGCACCGGATCCCAGGCGGCGTCGCTGCCAAGTCCGGATCAATTTACGCTGGAGTTTCTCGACACCGGCGAAAACCAGGCCAAGTTCGACGTGTCGCTGGATGTCGACTATTCACAACGGCAGACCGTGGCGACGTTCGAATACAGCCGTGACCTATACCGCACACAAACCATCGAGCGCATGGCCGAGCATTGGCAGAACCTGCTGCGCAGCCTGATCGAAACGCCCGGATGCGCCCTCGGCGAGCTACCGTTGTTGAGCGCCGATGAGCAGCGGCTGACCCTGAACGACTGGAACCGCCAGCCGACCCGGTTGCGCCGGGAAGAGTGCCTGCACCAGGTGATCGAAACCCACGCCGCCAACACCGCAGAGGCGATAGCCCTGACGTTCGAAGGGCAGCACATAAGCTATGCCGAGCTCAATCGACACGCCAACCAATTGGCCCATCGTTTGATCGAACAAGGCGTCGGGCCCGACGTACTGGTCGGCATCGCCGTCGAACGCACGCCACGGATGATCATCGGCCTGCTGGCGATTCTCAAGGCCGGCGGCGCCTACGTGCCAATGGACCCGGCCTACCCGGCCGATCGCCTGGCCTACATGATCGAGGACAGCGGCGTCAGGCAGATCCTGACCGAGGCCCACCTGCTTGATTCGCTGGCGCTGCCCGCCGGCGTCGACTGCCTGTTACTGGATCCGGTCGATGCCGTCAGCACCTACCCCGAACACAATCCGCACGTGCCGATGGATCAGGACAACCTGGCCTACGTGATCTACACCTCCGGCTCCACCGGCAAACCCAAAGGCGCACTGCTCGCGCACCACAACGTCAGCCGATTGTTCCAGGCCACCGACCATTGGTTCGATTTCGGCCAGCAGGACGTGTGGTGCCTGTTTCACTCCTACGCCTTCGATTTTTCCGTGTGGGAGATCTTCGGTGCCCTGCTGCATGGCGGTCGACTGGTCATTGTGCCCCACGCCGTGAGCCGTTCGCCCGAGGATTTCTACGCCCTCCTCTGCCAGGAAAAGGTCACGGTGCTCAACCAGACCCCATCGGCATTCAAGTCATTGCTGCGAGTTGCATGCGAGCCTCGGCAGCCCCTCGTCCACCAGTTGCGGCAAATAATTTTCGGCGGTGAAGCGATTGATGTGCAGAGCCTGCGCCCCTGGTTCGAACGTTTCGGCGAGCAGACACCACAATTGATCAACATGTACGGCATCACCGAAACCACGGTGCATGTCACTTGGCGGCGGCTGTCGTTGCAGGATGTGCATGGCGAGGCCGCCAGCCCCATCGGCGAGCCCATCGTCGATCTCTCCTGGTATTTGCTCGATGCGCACCTGAACCCGGTAGCCAAGGGTTGCATCGGCGAGCTGTACGTCGGTCGCGCGGGCCTGGCCCGTGGTTACCACCAGCGCGCCGGCCTGACCGCCAGCCGTTTCATTCCAGACCCGTTCGACCCACTGCCGGGCGGACGCCTGTACCGTACCGGCGACCTGGCCCGCTACCTCAGCGATGGCAGCATCGAATACATCGGCCGCCTCGATCATCAGGTCAAGATCCGCGGCTTCCGCATCGAGTTGGGCGAGATCCAGGCGCGCCTGCAAATGCTCCCGGCGGTCCGCGATTGCGTGGTGTTGACCCATGAAGGCCCGGGCGGCCGGCAATTGATCGCCTACGTCATCCCGACGCAACCGGCCTCGGCCGGGTTGCGAGAAGACCTGCTCACTGCGCTGAAAACGCAGATGCCGGACTACATGGTGCCCAGCCATCTGTTATTCATCGATCACCTGCCGCTCAATGCCAACGGCAAGCTCGATCGCCAAGCCTTGCCGGAACCGGACGCCGACCTCCGGCATTCGACCTACGTGGCGCCCCGCACGCCGTTGGAACAGGCCCTGGTGCAACTCTGGCAACAGTCGCTGAAGGTCGAGCGCGTGGGTATCAGCGACAGTTTCTTTGAGCTGGGCGGGCATTCGATCCTGGCGATCGAACTCATCGCCAACCTCAAGGCACGCCTGAACCACACGGTGCGCCTGCAAGAACTGCTGGCCAACCCGAGCATCGCCGAACTGGCCCGGTTCATTTCGCAAAAACACCGCGAGCAGACGCAGTGCCTCGTCGCCCTGAACAACGCGCCCGCCAGCGCACCGCAGCTGTTCTGCCTGCACCCCAGCGGGGGCATCGTCTTTTGCTACCAGCCACTGGCGCGCAAACTGCAAAATCGCGCGCGCACCTTCGGCGTCATGCACCGCGGCTTCAGCGAACCCCATGCGGGCCCCGAGGCCTGGCACCAGATGATTGCCGACTACAGCCAGGAAATCGTCTCGGCTCAGCCAGAGGGTCCGTATTACCTGATGGGATGGTCCTTGGGCGGGGCGATTGCCCTGGACATCGCGGCGACCCTGGAAAGCCAGGGTCATACGGTGGGTTTCCTGGGGCTGGTGGACAGCACGATTCCTGAGCACCTGTATCCCGCGACGTTGCCGCGTCATCGGGAACTGCTTGCGGAGGGAAAAACCGACCCGGCCGCGCAGGATCTGCATGAGGCCATCGAGTATTTCGATCTGCTTTTCCCTGCTCTTACGGAACGTACCGCGGCCTTTCGACGGGAACACCCTGACAGCTCGGTCAAGGCCTTCCATGAGTGGGCCGCCGGCCAGATCGAGCCTGAGCGAGGCGACTTGCTGTCGGTCGTGCAGAGCGTCAAGGAAGAGGTCATGAATGCCCAGGCGTTCTCGGTGCATGACCGGTTGCTGGAGGCCTTTGAAGGGTTCACTTTCAAGCCGGTACGGGTCCGTCCCAGCTGCTGGTGGACCGAGGCGGAGAAAACACCGCAAGAGCTGGCGTTTTGCGAGGCGTTGGTCAGGGAACATAGCTTGACTGGCGAGTTGCAGTGTTCAGTACATTCTCCGTTGCGCCATCGGGGCATGATCTTTGATGAGGGGTTGCTTGATTCGTTGGTTGAGGTGTTTTTGGGGGGCTTGGCGGGGTAGCGCTTGAGCGAATGCAGGGGACTCTTCGCGAGCAGGCTCGCTCCCACAGTGATTTCCTGTGGATCGTGAAATCCGTATCTGTTGAAAATCCAGTGTGGGAG
>NZ_JBHFJB010000053.1:23015-38324 GCF_057334555.1 Pseudomonas sp. AGC41 | reverse complement strand
CCGCTGGGCTGCGTAGCGGCCCCAAAACCTGCCGAATACGCAGCATCAAACACACCGTACCCGCCGGAATACGACTGCTTCGCAGCCGAGCGGGAGCAAGCTCCCTCGCCACAGGTACGTCGTTTTTCTTGAGTGAACAGCATTGCTCACCACTGGCCACTTTTTCAAGGCAACAAAAAACCGTGCCCGGATCGCTCCGCGGCACGGTTTTTCATAAAACGATCTTACTTGTTGACCGCGTCGGTCAGGCCTTTGGCCACAACCAGCTTGATCACTTTCTTGGCCGGGATTTCGATGGCTGCGCCAGTCGAAGGGTTGCGACCGGTACGGGCAGGACGCTCGGTGACTTTCAGCTTGCCAACACCTGGCAAGGTCAGTTCGCCGCCGTTTTCCAGCTGATCGGCAACCACTTGGCCCAGTTGGTCCAGCAGCGCACGCACGGTAGCTTTTGGTGCGTCTACAGATTCAGCCAAATCAGCGATCAGTTGGTCTTTAGTAAGAGCCATGTAGTGTTCCTTCCCTATCAAATTCATATGGATTGCAGAGTGCAGTGTCAGCCATCGAGCCGATCTATCTGATCAGCCGCCCTCGGTCATCACCACGACGGATCGGGGTAATAGATGCCGAAATCCGGGTTTGGTTCGACCTGACAAATGCTGAATGCACGCTTAACGCAGTGACTTCGCGTAAGACCGGGCAAAACTAGCACAACGCCTGTGAAATATCCGCCTCTACCTACCCATTTGGTCAGCTTTATTGCGCTAAATCGGTAAAAAAAGGCTCACCGGGCCTCAGACCGGTCTGAAAGGGCCTTCATCGCGCTCCAAAACCAGTGATTGCGGTACACTGGGCCTTTTCCGGGGAGCGCGCCCTCCTCTCTTTCATCAGCCGAGAATTCCATGCCGATCCGTCATTGCATCGTCCATCTGATCGACAAAAAACCCGACGGCACCCCCGCTGTGCTTCATGCCCGCGATTCCGAACTGGCGGAATCCACGGCCATCGAGAACATGCTCGCCGACCTCAATGAAAGCTATAACGCCAAGCAAGGCAAGGCCTGGGGCTTCTTCCATGCCGAATCCGGGGCGCATCCGTTCAGCGGCTGGCTGAAAGATTACCTCGACGGCGGCAAGGACTTCACCGCGTTCAGTCGCGTGGCGGTGGAACACCTGCAGAAGCTGATGGAGGAGTCCAACCTGTCGGTGGGCGGCCACGTACTGTTTGCCCATTACCAGCAAGGCATGACCGACTACCTGGCGATCGCTCTGCTGCACCATAGCGAAGGCGTGGCCGTGACCGACGAGCTGGACGTGACCCCGTCGCGGCACCTCGACCTGGGCCAATTGCACCTGGCGGCGCGGATCAACGTGTCGGAATGGCAGAACAACAAACAGTCCAGACAATACATCTCGTTCATCAAGGGCAAGAACGGCAAGAAGGTTTCGGAATACTTCCGCGACTTCATCGGTTGCCAGGAAGGCGTCGACGGCCCCGGCGAGACCCGCACCTTGCTCAAGGCCTTCAGCGACTTCGTCGAAAGCGAAGACCTGCCCGAAGACGATGCCCGAGAGAAAACCAAGACCCTGGTGGATTACGCCAGCAGCCAGGCCAAGCTCGGCGAGCCGATGGGCCTGGAAGAACTCTCGGAGCTGATCGACGAAGAGCGTCCGAAGGCGTTCTACGATCACATCCGCAACAAGGACTACGGCCTGTCGCCGGAAATTCCGGCGGATAAACGCACCCTCAACCAGTTCCGCCGCTTCACCGGTCGCGCCGAAGGCTTGTCCATCAGCTTCGAGGCGCACCTGCTGGGCTCGAAGATCGAATACGACGAAGAGGCCGGCACGCTGATCATCAAGGGCTTGCCGACCTCGCTGACCGATCAGCTCAAGCGGCGAAACTGAGGAATCCCGGTCCTCGATGTAAATGGCACGTTGATTCGTGGGTATGAGCCCGAGAATTTCTCAAGGCGTTGGCCGCGATATAAATCTGCCGGGCCAGCAGTGACGTCGGCCCCGCCCCCCCTTCGCGAGCAGGCTCGCTCCCACAATGATTGCGCCAAACACAAATCCTGGGCCCACCCCCGGCCAAATGTGGGAGCGAGCCCGCTCGCTAAAGCGGTAGACCAGCCACCACTTCATGAAAGATCAGACCGCCTCGATACGAAACCCGAACCGCGGAAAGTGCACATGCACCACCCCGCCACGCTCGTCCTGACGGCGCAGAATCAATTCTTCGCTACCGGCAAACAACAACTCTCCAACCACCGGATCGACACCGTAATCAGTCGCCGCGATGCTCACCCGCTGCCCCGCCACAAACCCGTTCGGCTCCTCGAACGACTCATCCGGCAGCGCTGCCGGCGTCGCACTGCGAGCCACCTCCAGGGCTTCTTCGGAACTCATCTGGCTCGACGCACCATGGCCGAAACCCAACACCCGCGCCAGCCATGCCGATACCGCAGGGTGAGCATCGACCAAAGGTGAAGTGACAGGCGTGCCCTTGAGGAACCACAGCGGATGCGCCATGGCAAAGTCGGCAATCGACGGATCGCCCAGCAGGAAGTCGCCGTCTTCACGCTGCAACTGGTGCTCCAGACGCGCCATGATCGTCGGCCATTGGTGCTTGGCCTGTTCGGCCGCCAAGCGCGTGGCCGTGCCGCCACTGAACAGCGCGGCACGGTCGCTGATGAACGCCTTGATCGCCTCAGGCGGCAACTTGGCAAAACGCACCGCCACCGATTCCGGCTGGAACACCAGGCTTACCGCATGTTGGAACACCACCGAATCGGCCCATGCCGCAAAGGACGCAGCGATCATTTCCCGGCCCTCGGGAAACAGCGCCGGCGAGGCCTTCTCCTGCTCCAGCCGCCGGGCAATCAACGCCGTGTCGCAATAGATGTCCGCACCGATCTGCAACACCGGCGTCTTGCGGTAACCGCCGGTCAAGGCCGTCAGGTCCGGCTTGGGCATCATCGGCGGGATACCTACCGAACGCCAGGACAGGCCCTTGAAACCCAGCAGCAGGCGGGCTTTCTCTGCGAATGGGGAGGTTGGGTAATGATGGAGGATCAGTTCAGACATGAGATTCGCCACTGCAGGGATGAAGTCTTGCAGCTTAGCGCGCCTGACCGGACCAGCCTACCGGCCTGATGAAGGCCTATCAGTCAGGCTGATGAAGCGACAGCGCACTGGCCACCAAGCATTCCTTGGCGCTTTTCTTGAGCTTCTTGATCAACCGCTCCTGCCGCAACGCCTCGCCCTTGTCGCGGCAGGCTTCGGTGTAGACCAGCGCAACCGCCGGGCTGGAGAGAAAAAAACGTGCGCCCTTCCCGCTCTGATGCTTGGCGAAACGCCGCACCGGGTCATCGCTGATGCCGCAGTACAGCGAGCCGTTGGCGGCGCGCACCAGGTAGACGAACCAGGGCTTGGCCGGTTCGGGCGGGGCGGGGGCAGCGAGATCGGGGGGTGATTCAACGGTGGTCACGGAAATATTCAACAGCCGCGATGGAAACAAGCCGCGATCTTATCAGCGACTGGCCTGGAACGCCCGCAGCCCCTTGAGCGCCTGGGCGCGGACGGCGTTGCGCACCAGCGGTGTCCAGCCCAACAGCAGGCCTTTGGTGCCCAAGGCCTGGCGCGACCAGCGCCACAGGTCGAAATGATCGTGGTGCTCGCAGATCTTGCCGTCACGAAACACGAAGCGCGCCTGGATATCGTTGACCACGGTATTACCGGTCTGGCTGAACAGATAAGTCGCCACCCAATGGGCACCGCCGGAACGTTCGTCGCTGCGCACGTTATCGAACGTCAGGGAAAAATCCTTGGCCCGCGTGGTAAGCATGCGCCACATGTCGCCGGCATCGCGCCCACGCAGTTCGCCGAAGGCCGGATCACTGAACACCACGTCATCGGTGTAGCAGGCACTCATAGCCTCGGCATCGAGGCGCTGGAATGCCTGGTAGAACCGGGTGATCAGGGCTGTGTGGGCATCGCTCATGGACGGACTCCGGAAATCGTTTCAGTAAGGCCTGCACGATAATCTGCCGCCGCGAGGAACACTATGGTCATTCGCTATGAAAATGACATCAGCGAAGCTCGCCGACTCTTTCGCTGACGACACCGACATATAACGCTCGACCGGCGCCGAGGCCGGCGATGATCGCGCCCAGGCCAACCAGGCCAAAGATCCAGCCCAGGGCATCCCAGCCGCCGGTCAGGTCATGCACCACGCCGACTGCGAACGGCCCCAATGACGCCAGCGTATAACCAAAACCCTGGGCCATGCCGGAGAGGTTGGCGGCCACATGGGCGTCGCGCGAGCGCAGCACGATCAACGTCAGGGCCAGGGCGAACGTCGCGCCCTGTCCCAGACCCAACAGGATCGCCCAGCCCCACAACCCTTCGATGGGCGCGTAGAGGCAGCCGAACAGCCCGCCGAGCACCATCAGCATGACGACCACGATGGCCAGGCGCTGGTCCTTGCCGCGCGTCGCCAGCCAGGGCGCTGCGAGAGAGCTGATCAACTGCACGATTACCGAGCCGGACAACACCAGCCCCGCCTGGGTCGGGGTCAGCCCGCGACCGATGAGGATCGACGGCAACCAGCCGAACACGATGTACGCCAGGGACGATTGCAGCCCCATGTACAAGGTCACCTGCCAGGCCAGGGGATCACGCAATAATCCGCGAACGCGATACACCGCCTGATGCGCCCCGTGTTTCTGGCCCACTTGCGGCAACCAGAATACGGCGGCCAGCAGAGCCGGGAGCATCCAGAAGCCCAGGCCCAGGGCCCAGTCATGGCCCAGGTGTTCGCTCAGCGGCACCGTCGCGCCGGCCGCCATCGCCGCGCCCAGGCACAGCGCCATGGTGTAGACACCGGTCATGGTGCCGGCCTGCCTGGCGAAGTCGCGCTTGACGATACCCGGCAGCAACACGCCGATCACCCCGATACTGGCGCCGGCGAGGATGCTGCCAGCGAACAGGCCGACCTGGCCGAACGAGCTGCGCAGGATGATGCCGCCAGCCAGCGTCAGCAGGATCCCGAGCACCACTCGTTCAGCGCCGAAGCGGCGCGCCAGCACGGGCGCCAATGGCGCGAACAGGCCCAGGCAGAGCACTGGCAGGGTCGTCAACAGACCGGCCTGGGCCGCCGACAGACCGAGGCTTTTCGACACCTCGCTGAGCAGCGGCGCCATGCTCGACAAGGCCGGACGCAGGTTCAACGCGACCAGGATCAGGCCGAGCAGCAGCAACCAGGGCCGGCGCATCAGCGGCTGGCTCTGCTGGGCCTGCTCGTCGTCGGCCTCGGCGTCGATCAGCAACTCTTCGAGTTCGGCGCCGCGTTTGTTCGGCGTTGCGGTAGTGCGGTCAAGCGGATCGCGGGACATGGAAAGCTCGGGGTCAGGGTTCATTGATCAACTGCCGGCAAAGGGCCTTGGCCCGCTCCGGATCCTGGCGTTCGACGGCTTCGAGGATTTCGATGTGCAGGTCGAACACGTGTTGATGACGGGGAATGATATTGAGGCTCTGGCGCAACTGAGCGCCGATCACGCTGGAGAAATAGCGATACAGCTCGCTCAGGGCCGGGTTGTGCGCGGCGTCCACCAGCAAGCGATGGAACACCAGATCGCAGGCGATGTAGTGCTCCAGGTCGCCGTGATAATGCTCGCCGCTGGTTTTCAGCGCCTGGCGCAAGGCAAGCAGATCGTCCTCGGTGCGCCGTAGCGCCGCCAGGCCGATGGCCTCGACTTCAAGGATGTGCCGGGTTTCCCGCGCCTGCGCCAACGAACAGCGGGAGAGCGCCTTGAGCGTGTCCAGCGGGTCCACCACCGCCCGCACGTAGCTGCCGTCGCCCTGACGAATCTCGATCAATCCAGAAAACGCCAGCACGCGCATGGCTTCGCGCACGGTGTTGCGGCTGATGCCCAGCTCCGCGACCAGTTCCGGCTCGGTAGGCAGCCGCTGGCCGACAGCCCACACGCCGTCGCTGATGCGTTGGCGCAGTTGCTCCAAGGCTTGATCGACCAGGGAGCGCTTTATTAGCGGGGACATTTCTGACATCGGATTCGCCTTTTCATCCAATCATGGGATGAATTTTCTGACATGTTAGTCAGCTTCGCGTAGGACGGCAACCGCCTACGTTTTATTGGAGGCAAAGAATCCGAATTTTCGATTAGTCAGATTTACCCTTTATGGGTAATCATTAGGACAAAGGCAAACGGCTTCTTATGGAAAAGAGCACACCCCATTACGACCTGGCAGTGGTCAAGGCCGAGGTCCACAGGTTGGGAAGCAAGGCGTTCACATTGAACGCCCGCGAAGGCGGACGAAGGATGATGTTGAGTCTCGCCCGGATGCTGCGGATCGTTCACCTGCTGGAATACAGGATGCTGCATAAATCGATGACCACGTATGCCGACCACCGAATCTGGCAAGACGTCTATCACACAACATTTCAGGATCGGGAGATTTACATCAAGGTGACTTACCGCCCCGGCGGTGGGCATCCGGTGGTCTCCTTCAAGGAGAAAAACCAATGAAAACCCAGCAATGTGTCAGCTGCGGCAGCATCGACGCGATGCATCACTTCAACGGCCGTAGCTTTACGGTCGACTACAGGCAGGTGACTCGGCAAGTGCACGATATTGCCGGATGGGAATGCCGGATCTGCGGTGAAATCGAATTCGATCACGACACAGACAGCGCCGAACGTTACTCCAGGGCCAGCGACCAGCTGCTGGAAGACTACGCGCTGGCGACAGGTGCGGAAATCAAACGCATCCGCCGCAAACTGCACCTCACGCAAAAAGACGCGGTGAAGCTGCTATCCGGAGGCGGGCACAATGCCTTTTCCCGTTATGAACGCGGCGAAGTTACCCCTGCTCAATCGTTAATCGTGCTGATGCGCCTGCTTGATCGGCATCCGCACCTGATGGCTGAAGTCCACTCGCTGAACGAAGAAGCCCATTTGCAGCAACTATTGTCGGATCGCCATCCGGAACATGACACAGCGGATCTCTGACCCGAAAAAAAACAAACCCGGACAAGTCCGGGTCTATTTCACTGCTTAAGAGCGGATCAATGCAGGATCTGGCTCAGGAACAACTTCGTGCGATCATTCTGCGGGTTGTCGAAGAAGTCGTTTGGCGCGGCCTGTTCAACGATTTCGCCCTTGTCCATGAAGATCACGCGGTTGGCCACGGTGCGGGCGAAACCCATCTCGTGGGTCACGCAGAGCATGGTCATGCCGTCTTCGGCCAGGCCGATCATGGTGTCCAGCACCTCTTTCACCATTTCCGGGTCGAGGGCCGAGGTCGGTTCGTCGAACAGCATGATCTTCGGTTTCATGCACAGGGCACGGGCGATCGCCACGCGCTGCTGCTGTCCGCCGGAGAGCTGGCCCGGGTACTTGTGCGCCTGCTCTGGAATGCGAACGCGTTCCAGGTAATGCATGGCGATTTCCTCGGCCTTGCGCTTGGGCATCTTGCGTACCCACATCGGCGCCAGGGTGCAGTTCTGCAGGATGGTCAGGTGCGGGAACAGGTTGAAGTGCTGGAACACCATGCCGACTTCCCGGCGGATCGCTTCGATCTGCTTGAGGTCGTTGGTCAGCTCGACACCGTCGACCACGATGCGGCCCTGCTGGTGTTCTTCCAGACGATTGAGGCAACGGATGGTGGTGGACTTGCCGGAACCCGAAGGGCCGCACAGGACGATACGCTCGCCCTGCTTGACGTTCAGGTTGATGTCTTTCAACACGTGGAACTGGCCGTACCACTTGTTCACGCCCTGCATCTGAATAATGCCTTCAGGGCTCACAGGCTGTTTGATCGCTTCACTCATGAGTCAACTCCTAACGCTTGTGGCCAGTGTCCAGCTTGCGTTCCAAATGCATGGAATAGCGGGACATACCAAAACAGAAAATCCAGAACACCAGGGCGGCGAACACATAGCCTTCAGTGGCCATGCCCAGCCATTTCGGGTCGGCGGCAGCTTGTTTCACGCTGTTGAGCAGGTCGAACAGACCGATGATGATCACCAGGCTGGTGTCCTTGAACAGCGCGATGAAGGTGTTGACGATCCCCGGGATCACCATCTTCAGTGCCTGCGGAAGGATTACCAGGCCCATGCTGCGCCAGTAGCCCAGGCCCATCGCCGCGGCCGCTTCGTATTGCCCCTTCGGAATCGCTTGCAGACCGCCACGCACCACTTCGGCCACATAGGCCGACTGGAACAGGATCACGCCGATCAGCGCCCGCAGCAGCTTGTCGAAGTTCATGCCTTCAGGCAGGAACAGCGGCAGCATCACCGAGGACATGAACAGCACCGTGATCAACGGCACGCCGCGCCAGAACTCGATGAAGGTCACGCAGACCACGCGAATCGCCGGCATGTTCGACCGCCGCCCCAGCGCCAGGACGATGCCCAACGGCAAAGCGCCGGCAATACCGACGGTGGCGATCACCAGGGTCAGCATCAGGCCGCCCCATTGGCTGGTCGCCACGGTTGCCAGGCCGAAGACGCCGCCGTGCAACAGGCACCAGGCGATGATCGGGTACAGTACCAGGAAGCTCAGGCCGTAGATCGCCTTGCGCGGGAAGCGCGAGATGAACAGCGGTGCCACGCCGATCACGGCCAGCCACACGGTCAGGTCCACGCGCCAGCGCAGGTCCGCTGGGTAATAGCCGTACATGAACTGGCCAAAACGCTGCTGGATGAACACCCAGCAGGCGCCTTCCTTGGTGCAGTCGGCTTGAGTGGTGCCGACCCAGTTGGCATCGATGATCGCCCAACTGAGGATCGGTGGCACCACCAGGTAGATCAGATAGAACGCAAACAGGGTCAGCAGCGTATTGAGCCAGCTGGAGAACATGTTTGCGCGCATCCATGCCATCGGCCCGAACACTTTGCTCGGTGGCGGCATATCAGGTTTGAAAGTATGGGATGTCATGCGCGTTTCCTCACCGCTCGATCAGCGCAATGCGCTTGTTGTACCAGTTCATCAGCAGGGAAATGCTGATACTGATCGCCAGGTACACGCTCATGGTGATGGCAATGACTTCAATGGCCTGCCCGGTCTGGTTCAGTACCGTACCGGCAAACAGCGAAACCATTTCCGGATAACCGATACCGGCCGCCAGCGAAGAGTTCTTCGCCAGGTTCAGGTATTGGCTGGTCAGTGGCGGGATGATCACACGCAGGGCTTGCGGGATGATCACCTTGCGCAAGGTCGGACCGTTGCGCAGGCCCAGCGAGTGAGCCGCCTCGGTCTGGCCATGGCTGACCGACTTGATGCCCGAACGCACGATCTCGGCGATGAACGCCGCGGTGTACACCGTCAGCGCCAGGGTCAAGGCCAGCAGTTCCGGGATAAGTACCCAGCCACCGACGAAGTTGAAACCCTTGAGCTGCGGCATTTCCCAGTGCACGGGCGCGCCGAAGATCAGTGCGCACAACGCCGGGATCACCAGGAACAGCGCCAGGCCGACCCAGAATTTATGGAACGGCTCGCCGGTCGCTTCGAAACGCTTGTTGGCCCAGCGGGTCATCAGCACGATGGCTACGATCGCCAGCACGACACTGACCACAAACGGCCAGAACCCTTCAGCCATCAGCGCCGCCGGCATGTTCAGGCCACGGCTGCTGACAAAGAAGGTATCGCCGAAATTATGGCTGTTACGCGGCCCCGGCATGGTCAGGAACACCGCGAAATACCAGAACAGGATCTGCAGCAGCGGCGGGATGTTGCGAAAGACCTCCACATACACCGTCGCCACCTTGGCGATGATCCAGTTCTTCGACAGGCGGGCCACGCCGACAATGAAACCGAGGATTGTCGCCAGGATCACGCCGATGAACGTCACCAGCAGTGTGTTGAGCAGCCCGATGACGAAGACGCGGGCATAGCTGTCCGCTTCGGTGTAGTCGATCAGGGTTTGAGCGATGCCGAAACCGGCACTGCGCTCCAGGAAGCTGAAGCCGGAGGTGATGCCCCGGTGCTCAAGGTTGGTCTGCGTGTTGTCGAACAGAAACCAGCCCAGAGAAATGACCGCCACGATGGTGACGATCTGAAATACCCACGCACGCACTCGTGGATCGCTGAGGCTGAGCCTCTGCTTAGGTGCGCCGATTGAATTTTGCATGAAGTGCCCCGCAAAGAATGGAACAGAACATCACCCGGTGGTTGGCCCACCGGGTGATAGAACCATCAGCGCACTGGTGGTGCGTATTGAATGCCGCCTGCGTTCCACAGAGCGTTCAGGCCACGATCGATTTCCAGCGGGGTGCTCTTGCCGAGGTTGCGATCGAAGATTTCGCCGTAGTTGCCGACTTGCTTGACGATCTGAACAACCCAGTCTTTCGGCAGCTTCAGGTCTTTGCCGTATTCGCCATCAGCGCCGAGCATACGGGCGACGTCCGGGTTCTTGGTGGCTTTGGCTTCAGCTTCGACGTTCTTCGAAGTGATGCCGGCCTCTTCGGAGTTGAGCAAGGCGTAGCCAGTCCAGCGGACGATTTTCGACCACTCTTCATCGCCATTACGCACGACTGGGCCCAGTGGTTCCTTGGAAATGGTTTCCGGCAGAACTACGTAGTCCTTCGGCGAAGCCAGCTTGCTACGCTGGGCGAACAGCTGGGACTTGTCGGAGGTCAGCACGTCGCAGCGACCGGATTCCAGCGACTTGGCGCTTTCATCGGAGGTGTCGAAAGTGATGGGGGTGTACTTCAGGCCGTTGCCGCGGAAGTAGTCGGAAACGTTCAGCTCGGTGGTGGTACCGGCCTGGATGCAGATGGTCGCGCCGTCCAGTTCCTTGGCGCTCTTGACGCCCAGCTTGTTGTTTACCAGGAAGCCGATGCCATCGTAGTAGGTAATGAAGCCAGGGAACACCAGGCCCATGCCGGCATCGCGGGAACTGGTCATGGTGGTGTTGCGCGACAGGATATCGATTTCGCCAGACTGCAGCGCGGTGAAACGCTCTTTGGCGTTCAACTGGCTGAATTTCACCTTGTTGGCGTCGCCAAATACGGCGGCGGCCACGGCGCGGCAGAAGTCAGCGTCGATGCCGAGGATCTTGCCGGAGGCATCAGGTACCGAGAAACCCGGCAAACCATCGCTCACACCGCACTGTACAAAGCCTTTCTTCTGCACGGCATCCAGGGTTGCACCCGCCTGAGCGAACCCGCTGACACCGAGAACTGCTGCTGCAGTCACGACTGCCAGGGTGGATTTCAGTAACTTCATTCAAACCTCCAGTTTTGCTCTTGTTGTGTCGGAGCTGGGACCCTGTCGCACCCTTTTGAGGCATTGCCGACCCTTGTTGGCTTTTTTTAGGGTCAACCGACGTCTGGGCCTTCGCTATGAGTCTAATAAATGAGAAAGGCTGTAAACGGCGCCTTACTCACTTCTCACCAATCGGCCGAACGGGCTGTAGCCCTTCACGTTCGCGAAGCCCGTAGCGGCTATTGGCGAACATCCATCACCGGATTTCTGATATCCCATGCGTCGCGTCGAGCTGATAGTGTTACCGCGCTGCGTAAGAATCATCATTCGGTTAAACCAATAGCAAAGCCCGTACCACACCGCTGCGCTTGTCTGTTACTGGCGACGTCAAGACAAAAACTTGTAGCATTGCGACATCTAATTAACTGAGGCACCAGGCGCGCACCGCAATCAGGCACTGATTGAGCGCACCCGCACATTTTTGGAGCACATCATGACCGACCCCTTGATTCTCGAGCCCTCCGGCACTGCCGATGCGTGCGTTATCTGGCTCCACGGCCTGGGCGCCGATCGCTACGACTTCATGCCGGTCGCTGAAATATTGCAGCAAAGCCTGCTGACCACGCGCTTCGTCCTGCCCCAGGCGCCGACGCAACCGGTGACCATCAATGGCGGCTACGCCATGCCCAGCTGGTATGACATTCGTGCCTTGAGCCCCGCGCGAGCCATCGACGAGCAGCAACTGGAAGCCTCGGCGCAACGGGTCATCGACCTGATGGAAACCCAGCGAGCCAGCGGAATAGACGCCTCGCGGATTTTCCTGGCGGGTTTTTCCCAAGGCGGCGCGGTGGTTTATCACACGGCATTCGTCCAGTGGCAGGGGCCGCTGGGCGGCGTGATCGCACTGTCCACCTATGCGCCAACTTTCGGCGAAGAATTGCAGTTGTCTGCCAGCCAGCAACGCATTCCGGTACTGGCGCTGCATGGACAGTACGACGAGGTGGTGCTCAACCCGATGGGCCGGACCGCGAAAGAGTATCTGAAGCAGCATGGTGTCACCGTGACATGGCAAGAATACCCAATGGGCCACGAAGTGTTACCCGAGGAGATTCGCGACATCGGCACATGGCTGGCGGAGCGCTTGCGCTAACAGGCAGACAGCCACGCCAGCGCTTTGATGATCACACTACGCCGCGCCCGTTTCTTGCATTACACTGGCCGGCGTACATTCCTTAACCAACCGATGAGATGACCGTGCTCAAAGCACTCAAGAAGATGTTCGGTAAAAGCGAGGCCGAGCAACTCGCGCCTGAAGCCAGCGCCCCCGCCCACGGCCCGAGCCGCACCGATGCGCAACAACCACATCGGACCGCCCCCGTTGTGGACGCAAAACCATCGCCGTCGACCGTACCCGTTGCGCCACCGGTGATGGCAGCCGAGCCGGAAAAACCGCGCAGCGAAGCCCCCAAGCCACGTCGCGAGCGCGCGCCCAAACCGCCGGTCGTCGCCTGGAAGCTCGAAGACTTCGCCGTAGAACCCCAGGAAGGCAAGACCCGCTTCCACGATTTCAAGCTCGCCCCCGAATTGATGCATGCCATCCAGGACCTGGGCTTCCCTTACTGCACACCGATCCAGGCGCAAGTGCTGGGTTATACCCTCGCCGGCAAGGACGCTATCGGTCGCGCCCAGACTGGCACCGGCAAGACCGCCGCGTTCCTGATTTCGATCATCACCCAGTTGCTCCAGACCCCGCCCCCAAAGGAACGCTACATGGGCGAGCCGCGGGCGCTGATCATCGCGCCAACCCGTGAGCTGGTGGTGCAGATCGCCAAGGACGCCGCCGATCTGACCAAGTACACCGGCCTGAACGTGATGACGTTCGTTGGCGGCATGGATTTCGACAAGCAGCTCAAGCACCTCGAAGCCCGCCACTGCGACATCCTCGTGGCGACGCCGGGCCGTCTGCTGGATTTCAATCAGCGCGGCGACGTGCACCTGGACATGGTCGAAGTGATGGTGCTCGACGAGGCCGACCGCATGCTCGACATGGGCTTCATCCCCCAGGTGCGCCAGATCATTCGCCAGACCCCGCCGAAAAACGAACGCCAGACATTGCTGTTCTCCGCGACCTTCACCGAAGACGTGATGAACCTGGCCAAGCAATGGACCACTGACCCTGCGATCGTCGAGATCGAAGCCGAAAACGTCGCCAGCGAGAATGTCGAACAGCACATCTACGCGGTGGCCGGTGCCGACAAGTACAAGCTGCTCTACAACCTGGTCAACGACAACGGCTGGGAGCGGGTGATGGTCTTCGCCAACCGCAAGGACGAAGTGCGCCGCATCGAAGAGCGCCTGGTGCGTGATGGCGTCAACGCCGCACAACTGTCGGGCGACGTGCCACAGCACAAGCGCATCAAGACGCTCGAGGGTTTCCGGGAAGGCAAGATCCGCGTGCTGGTCGCCACCGACGTGGCCGGTCGTGGCATCCACATCGACGGCATCAGCCACGTGATCAACTTCACCCTGCCGGAAGTGCCGGACGATTACGTGCACCGCATCGGCCGCACCGGTCGTGCCGGGGCTGCCGGGGTTTCGATCAGCTTCGCCGGCGAGGATGATTCCTACCAGTTGCCCTCGATCGAGGCGTTGCTGGGCCGCAAGATCAGTTGCGAGATGCCGCCGACTCATCTGTTGCGACCGGTCGAGCGCAAGCGACCTTAACCGTCTTCACAGTACCGAAAGCGCAGCCCAACCAGGCTGCGCTTTTTTTTGTCTTGGGTACCTGGCAGTTCTACAGGTTGCCTACCGCTTCCAGCGATCCGCCGCCGCATGATCACTGTCCCGCCCCTCGACCCAACGCGGCCCGTCGATGGTGTTTTCCTTCTTCCAGAACGGTGCACGGGTCTTCAGGTAGTCCATGACAAAGGCGCAGGCGTCGAACGCCGCCTGGCGATGGGCGCTGGCGGCGCCGACAAAAACGATTGGCTCACCCGGCTCCAGGGCGCCGATGCGGTGCAGCACCTCCAGCTTGAGCAGCGGCCAGCGCTGCTCGGCTTCGGTGGCGATCTTGCCCAGGGCTTTTTCGGTCATGCCCGGATAATGCTCGAGGAACATCCCGGACACATCGAGGCCGTCATTGAAGTCGCGCACGTAGCCGACAAAACTCACCACGGCACCGACGCCGACATTTGCTGCCTGCATCGCATTGACCTCGGCCCCCGGGTCGAACGGCTCGGCCTGCACCCGAATCGCCATGGCTCAGCCTCCGGTCACAGTGGGAAAGAAGGCCACTTCGTCGCCGTCCACCAGCGGTTCGTCGAGTTGGCACAGCTCTTCGTTGCGGGCGCACATCAGGTTTTGCTCTTTCAGCACCTCGGCTCCGTCACGCTGGGCGAGCAATGTGCGTACATCGTCAACCGTGGCGAAAACACCCTCCACTTTCAGCGAATCCACGCCGAGCGCTTCGCGATAACGGGCAAAGAATTTCACGGTGATGTTCATGGCGCATCCGCCTGGAAGTGGCCGCTCTTGCCGCCGAGTTTTTCCAGCACTCGCACGCCCTCGATGGTCATGCCCCGGTCCACGGCCTTGCACATGTCGTAGATGGTGAGCGCGGCGACGCTGGCGGCGGTGAGCGCCTCCATCTCGACACCGGTCTGTCCCGACAGCTTGCAGCGGGCCACGATGCGCACGCGATCCTCGCCTTCGGCGGTCAGTTCGACTTTGACGCTGGTGAGCATGAGCGGATGGCAGAGTGGGATCAGGTCGCTGGTTTTTTTTGCCGCCTGGATACCGGCAATACGCGCCACGGCGAAGACATCGCCCTTGGGATGGCCGCCGCTGACGATCATTTGAAGGGTATCGGGCAGCATGCGCACAAAGGCTTCGGCGCTGGCTTCGCGGAACGTCACGGCCTTGTCGGTCACGTCGACCATGTTGGCGCGACCTTGGGAATCGAGATGGGTCAGCACAGGGTAACTCCTGATCAGGAGCGTCGATTGTAAACCTGTGAGTCAAATTCCGGCAGGGTTGATTGTCGTACCCGCAGTTTGCCAAGCACAGCAGATCCCTTGTGGGAGCGGG
>NZ_JBHFJB010000053.1:16869-22930 GCF_057334555.1 Pseudomonas sp. AGC41 | reverse complement strand
CTCCCACAGGGTTATGTGGTGCATGGAAGAACCGGGCGACCTTGATGGCCGCCCGGTTCGCTTGAGTTACAGGTGAGATTCGGCGTATTCGGCCAGGATCGAGCGCGGTACGCCCTGCAGGGTGATGTGGACGCCGTTGGGGAAGTCCTTGAAGCGTTCGGTCAGGTAGGTCAGCCCGGAGCTGGTCGCGGACAGGTAAGGGGTGTCGATCTGCGCCAGGTTACCCAGGCACACCACTTTGGAACCGGCGCCGGCACGGGTGATGATGGTTTTCATCTGGTGCGGGGTCAGGTTCTGGCATTCGTCGATCAGGATCAGGCTCTGCTGGAAGCTGCGACCCCGGATGTAGTTGAGGGATTTGAACTGCAACGGCACTTTGCTGAGGATGTAGTCGACGCTGCCATGGGTGCTTTCGTCATCCATGTGCAAGGCTTCGAGGTTGTCGGTAATGGCGCCCAGCCACGGCTCCATTTTTTCCGCTTCGGTGCCGGGCAGGAAGCCGATTTCCTGGTCGAGGCCCTGCACGCTGCGGGTGGCGATGATGCGCCGGTAGCGCTTGCTGACCATGGTCTGTTCGATGGCGGCGGCCAAGGCCAGGATGGTCTTGCCGGAACCGGCGGCGCCGGACAGGTTGACCAGGTGGATATCCGGATCGAGCAAGGCGAACAGCGCCAGGCTCTGGTAGATGTCGCGAGGCTTGAGGCCCCACGCCTCTTGGTGCAACAGCGGTTCCTGGTGCAGGTCGAGGATCAGCAATTTGTCGACCTGGATTTCCTTGATCCAGCCGACGAAGCCTTGTTCATCGATAATGAATTCGTTGATGTGCACCGCCGGCAGGTTGTCGATCAGCTGCACCTGGTGCCAGGTGCGCCCATGGTCCTGGCGGGTCTCGACCTTGCTCACGCGATCCCAGAAGGAGCCGGTCATGGTGTGGTAGCCGTTGGGCAACAGCGATACGTCGTCGACCAGTTGGTCAGTGCTGTAGTCTTCCGCCGCGATCCCGCAGGCGCGGGCCTTGAGGCGCATGTTGATGTCTTTGGTCACCAGCACCACGGCTTGTTCCTTGTTGCGCGCGTGCAGGTCGATCAGCTGGTTGATGATGATGTTGTCGTTCAGGTGTTCAGGCAGCACCAGGTTGGGTTCGGTGCGCTTGCTCATCAGGATCGAGAGCAGGCCCTTGGGGCCGCTCTTGCCGCGCTGGATCGGCACCCCCAGTTCAACGTCTTCGGGCGATGCATCGCCCAGGGTCTTGTCGATCAGGCGGATCGCTTGTCGGCATTCAGCCGCCACGCTGTGATGGCCGCTCTTGAGCTTGTCCAGCTCCTCGAGCACGGTCATCGGGATGGCAACGTGGTGTTCTTCGAAATTCAGCAGCGCGTTTGGATCGTGGATCAATACGTTGGTATCGAGTACATACAGGATTGGCTGGTTGGAGGAAGGGCTACGTCCGTGGTCATCCATACTCGGTCACCTTTGTGGGGGCCATTCGACGCAATACCGTGACAGTGCTGCGCCTCGAGGTAGCCACCGAATTCACCCGCGAGGATTTCGGGTGAACTGCACACAATCTGGGTCTTGGAAGACGCCACCTGTGTTGCAGGTTTCGGCGGTCTGACTTCTTGATACTCCAAAAACGATGACAGGAAAAAGCACTTTGACGCTTTTTTGAAGTTTATTTTTCAGAGTGACGAATAACCCTTGGCGTACTGCCCCAGCGCCGTTAAAGTCGGAAGTCCGGTCGCCCTGAATGCGCGACCCGATTCCCGCCCCGCCCAATGTTTACGGGACTTTCGCTCTTTTTCAGCGAAACGCGTCCTGGCACTCTTCCCAGCCGATCCCGCTTTGCGCCGTTTGCGTAACGAGCCAGGGCAGCGCCGTTTTCACCGCGTCCTGCTTGGCGTTGAAGTTGATGACCCCGTGGCGCCACAACAGCATCAGCGTCAGCGCGCGCTGAGCACTCTGCTCGGGCTTGAGGCGGTTGGTGCTGTCCTGGGGATCGATATCCCATAGCGCCACTTGCAGGCCCTGGTTCCTGAAGAATGCCTGGGCATCGCCTCGACGTTGGCCCTGTGGTGGACGGAACAGGGGCACGTAATTCTCCGGCAGCCTGCCCTTGACCAGGTCAACGCTGCGCCGTACCGAGTCCTGCCAGTCCTGCCAATGGCTGTGGGAGCGGAACTCCCAGCCCTGCACCCCGACGCATTGCCCAGCAAACAGAGTCTGGAGATCATTTGCCGAGCCGTCTGTCAGGCGCGCCTGGATGTCCTTGCCCAGCACAAAAAAAGTGCCGTTCATGTTCGACTTGCGCAGGTACTCGGACAGCCATGGCGTGTGGTCCGGCGCGACGTTGGCAGCGCTGTCGAAGGTCAGCAAGAACAGTCGGTCATTCATCTGCTCGCCGTTGCGCTCGTAATCGCCGAAACGCTCGACTTCGCTGCTGACCTGGGGAAACAGTGCAGCCTTGCGCAGCAGCTCGTCGCGGTATTGCGTATGAAAGATCCGGCTCGGCTCGGCCCACTTGATGTAATAGGAATTGTCGTCGAGCCGGAACCGGGCTGCTTCTTCGCGCAGGGTCGCCATGTCCTCGACCAGGTAGCAGAAGGAGGCATCCAGCGTGCAACTGCGCTGGGCGAAGTTGTAGCTCGAAAGCAGGCGCTGCCACAGCCGTGCGCGCAAGGCGTTCACCGCGACCATATTGACCGAGCGCAGCCCCAGGTATTGCTTGAGGGCAATCTCGTCCATGGCATCGGCATCCAGCAATACCCGGGCGAACATCAGGACCTCGGCCCGCGAAGCCACATCGAACAGCGTCGGGCTGCTGAGCTGTTCAGGCCAGGTGCTGCGGTCCAGGGTAGCGACATCGTTGGGCGCAGCGAAGGCGCTGAGGCTCAACAACCAGGCCGACAGTAAAAGGACGATACGCAAAAGGGATGCTCCATAACGAAACCCGCGCGGGATGATAGCTGATCCTGGCGCGGCACTGGCCTGTGACCGCATCCTTCTTGGCGAACCTGCTTTTGTGGCGAGGGCCTGTCTGCAATCAATCCGCCCACCACCCATCCCCTATCACCTCAATAGCTGGAGTCCACCCGGACAACCCCCTAGAATCGCCGCACCCTTAAAGGAGACGTTTGCATGCTGATGGTGATTTCCCCCGCCAAGACCCTCGATTACGAAACACCGCCGGCCACCGAGCGTTTTACCCAGCCGCAGTACCTGGATCACTCCCAGGAGCTGATTGAACAATTGCGCGAATTCTCGCCGGCGCAGATCAGCGAGTTGATGCACGTCTCCGACAAGATCGGCGGCCTCAATGCCGCGCGATTCGGCAGCTGGAACCCGGCGTTTACCCCGGCCAATGCGAAACAGGCGTTGCTGGCGTTCAAGGGCGATGTGTACACCGGCCTCGACGCACAAAGCCTCGGTGAGGCCGATTTCGACTACGCCCAACAGCACCTGCGCATGCTCTCAGGTCTCTACGGTCTCCTGCGTCCGCTGGACTTGATGCAACCTTATCGCCTGGAAATGGGCACGAAGCTGGCCAATGCCCGGGGCAAGGACCTTTATGCATTCTGGGGCACCCGCATCAGCGAATGGCTGAACGAAGCCTTGGCCGATCAGGGCGACGACGTACTGTTGAACCTGGCTTCCAATGAATATTTCTCGGCGGTCAAGCGCAGTGCACTGAAAGCCCGCGTCATCGATGCCGAGTTCAAGGATCTGAAGAACGGCCAATACAAGATCATCAGTTTCTACGCCAAGAAAGCCCGAGGCTTGATGAGCCGGTTTGTCATCGAGCAGCGCATCAACGATCCCGTGCAACTCAAACAGTTCGATGTGCAGGGCTATCGTTACAACCCCGAACAATCTTCCCCCGACAAGTTGGTCTTTTTGCGTGACCACGCCCCGCAATAACGCAACAGCTGTTTCGGGCCCCGATAAGGGGCCTCGATCATCCCGCTATATGTCATCCCACTTCCCCAGCGCACTTGACACTTTCTTGGCGCCAATAAAACAAACACCCCCCGCTCTAACTTTTCTTTCACTCGACAAATGTCAGATTTTTCCGTAGTGGCACGGAAATTTTTCATCAGTAGTGGCAAAAAACTATCTACCCCCGCCAACTCCCCGAAACTAAAGGGCAAAAGCGCGCGTGCTATCAATTTGAGAGCAGTGCCATCTAGGCAGATATTTCGAAAAATTTCGAAAATGGCGATGAGCGGATCGGAACTATGTGCAATTGCACGGCTCATACCACCCGTAACGATTCTCGCCGAGCGTGTACGAGATAACTTACGTGGCACGTCGTCCGAAGTAACCGAGTTGTCACGACAACTTAGTGAAACGGTCGTCTAATTGGATCCACCCTTAAAGGACGGGAGATAAAGCACCATTTGTATCCCCTACAAGGCCAAGGCTGCGCCCCTATAACGTGCTCACCCGAGCACACAAGCTTCTGATTTTGTGGGCTTTTTGCCAGAAATCGGAAAGTGAACGACCGTTGCACGAACGTCCCGCCAACGAGGACTGGCTGCATAACAGGGCAGGTCATAACAACTAGGCCGCTTTGCGCACAACTTGAGTGCATTTATTTAGACACTCGGAACTTAGTATGCCTGCACACGGCACTGTGGCGCCTGCATTCCACACTTCCGAGTGCACGATGACCGCTGAACACTTATTAACTCCGGCCATTTGATGGCGTGAAAACAGAGGTAAATGCGATGCGCATTAGCATATTTGGTTTGGGTTACGTCGGTGCAGTATGTGCCGGTTGCCTGTCTGCACGGGGCCATGATGTAGTTGGCGTAGATGTCGCCAAAGACAAGATCGATATGATCAACGCCGGTAAATCACCGATCGTTGAACCGGGCCTGGGCGAGCTATTGGCGCAAGGCATTCAAACAGGTCGCCTACGCGGTACTACCAACTTCGCCGAAGCTATTCGTGATACTGACCTGTCGATGATTTGCGTCGGTACACCGAGCAAAAAGAACGGCGACCTGGAACTGAACTACATCGAAGCCGTGTGCCGCGAGATCGGTTTTGTCCTGCGTGACAAGACCACCCGTCACACCATCGTGGTTCGCAGTACCGTACTGCCGGGCACCGTGGCCAATGTGGTCATCCCGATCCTCGAAGACTGCTCCGGCAAGAAAGCCGGTGTCGATTTCGGTGTCGCGGTCAACCCTGAGTTCCTGCGTGAAAGCACCGCGATCAAGGACTACGACCAGCCGCCAATGACCGTCATCGGCGAGTTCGACAAAGCCTCGGGCGACGTCCTGCAATCGCTGTACGAAGAACTCGACGCACCGGTCATCCGCAAGGACATCGCTGTCGCCGAGATGATCAAGTACACCTGCAACGTCTGGCACGCCACCAAGGTGACCTTTGCCAACGAGATCGGCAACATTGCCAAGGCCGTCGGCGTCGATGGTCGTGAAGTAATGGACGTAGTCTGCCAGGACAAGGTCCTGAACCTGTCCCAGTACTACATGCGTCCAGGCTTCGCTTTCGGCGGCTCGTGCCTGCCAAAAGACGTGCGCGCCCTGACCTACCGTGCAGGCTCGCTGGACGTGGAAGCGCCGCTGCTCAACTCGCTGATGCGCAGCAACGAATCCCAGGTGCAGAACGCCTTCGACATCGTCTCCAGCCACGACAAGCGCAAAGTCGCCCTGCTGGGCCTGAGCTTCAAGGCCGGCACCGACGACCTGCGTGAAAGCCCACTGGTGGAACTGGCGGAAATGCTGATCGGCAAGGGTTTCGACCTGAAGATCTACGACAGCAACGTCGAATACGCACGTGTCCACGGTGCGAACAAGGATTACATCGAGTCGAAGATTCCTCACGTCTCGTCCTTGCTCAATTCCGACTTCGACGCGGTGATCGACAACTCCGACATCATCATCCTCGGTAACCGCGACGAGAAATTCCGTGCGCTGACCGAGAACGTACCGGAAGGCAAGCAGGTCATCGACCTGGTTGGCTTCATGTCCAAGGCCACCTCCCCGAGTGGCCGGACCGAAGGCATCTGCTGGTAAGTCTGTTAGCCGGCCGGGGC
>NZ_JBHFJB010000053.1:6814-16849 GCF_057334555.1 Pseudomonas sp. AGC41 | reverse complement strand
CCTTTCGCCTGCCTTAACCCATCGGGCCGCCCACAAGGCCCGCCCGAGATAGAGACGGATGCAGATTATGCACAGGCTAAAGCACGGCCTGCTTCAGGCCGCCGGTTGGCTGTTTTACTTGAGTTTATTGATGGGCATCGCCACGGCGCTGCCCACGTCCACGTTCGACTCCGAATCGAAGGATTTCATCTTCCTGATCGGCGCCGTGGGCATCTGGCGTTATTCCATGGGCGCGACGCATTTCGTGCGCGGCATGATTTTCCTGTACATCGTCTACCCACACCTGCGCCGTAAAGTGCGCAAGCTGGGCAAGGCGGCGGATCCGTCCCACGTCTACCTGATGGTCACCAGCTTCCGCATCGATGCGCTGACCACCGCCCAGGTCTACAGCTCGGTCATCCGCGAAGCCATCGACTGCGGGCTGCCGACCACCGTGGTCTGCTCCATCGTGGAAATGTCCGACGAACTGCTGGTCAAGAGCCTCTGGGCCCGCATGAACCCGCCAGAGCACGTCAAGCTGGACTTCGTGCGCATTCCCGGTACCGGCAAGCGTGACGGCCTGGCCTTCGGTTTCCGTGCCATCTCCCGCCACCTGCCGGACGACCGCGCCGTGGTGGCCGTGATCGACGGCGATACCGTCCTCGCCGAAGGTGTCGTGCGCAAGACCGTGCCGTGGTTCCAGCTGTTCGGCAACGTCGGCGGCCTGACCACCAACGAGTTCTGCGAAGTGCGCGGCGGCTACATCATGAGCGAATGGCACAAGCTGCGTTTCGCCCAGCGTCACATCAACATGTGCTCCATGGCCCTGTCCAAGCGTGTGTTGACCATGACCGGGCGCATGTCGGTGTTCCGCGCCACCGTGGTGACCAACCCGGACTTCATCGCCGACGTCGAAAGCGACTCGCTGCAACATTGGCGCCTGGGCCGCTTCAAGTTCCTCACCGGCGATGACAAGTCGAGCTGGTTCAGCCTGATGCGCCTGGGCTACGACACGTTCTACGTGCCGGACGCCGCCATCAACACGGTTGAGCACCCGCCGGAAAAAAGCTTCATCAAGGCGAGCCGCAAACTGATGTTCCGCTGGTACGGGAACAACCTGCGGCAGAACTCCCGGGCATTGGGCCTGGGCATGAAACGTCTGGGCCTGTTCACCTCGGTAGTGCTGTTCGATCAGCGCGTGTCGATGTGGACCTCGCTGCTGGGCCTGACCGTGGCGATCATCGCCAGTGTCAAGTACGGCACCGCGTTCATCCTGGTGTACCTGCTGTGGATCGGCATCACGCGGTTGCTCCTGACCCTGCTGCTGTCGTGCTCCGGACACCGGATCGGCCCGGCCTACCCGGCGATTCTCTATTACAACCAGATCGTCGGCGCGCTGGTGAAGATCTACGTGTTCTTCCGCCTCGATCAACAATCCTGGACTCGCCAGCCCACCCACCTGACCCGTGATCTCGCCAGCTTTCAACGTTGGTTCAACACTTGGTCGTCTCGGACCATGACCTTCTCCGCCGGCAGCATCTTTGTCGCCGTGCTGCTGACGATGGTCTGACCGGACTTGAATGAATTAACTAGGAAATCGCCCCTATGAACACCGCCGTGAATGTCAACGTAGTGCATGAATCCGAAGCCCAACGCCAACACGCCCGGGTCAAAATCCCAGCCAAGTTGCGCTTCTTCGGCCCCGACCGTACGCCGATGGAAGTCAAGGTCCTCGACCTGTCCGCCGGTGGGTTGTGCTTCAACGCCGGCCAACTGCCGCTCAAGGTTGGCGAAACCTACAAGGCGCGTCTGCAGTTCGTGATCGACAACCTCGGCCTGGCCATGGACGTCGAATTGCAGATCCGTTCCTACGACCGCCAGACCGGCCGCGCCGGTTGCCAGTTCCAGAACCTGGAGCCGCGGGACATCTCGACACTGCGCCACATCATCACCTCGCACCTTGCCGGCGACATCGTTGGCGTCGGTGATGTGCTGGCGACCCTGCAACGCGACAACTTCACCAAGGCTCGCAAGCAGAAAGATGAAAATGGTGGCATGAGCGCCTTCGGTCGCCTGCGCGCCGTGACCTTCAGCCTGGGCATCTTCATTGTCGGCCTGGCGGCATTCGGTTTCATCTTCAAGTCGGTGTACGGCATGTACTTCGTCAGCCACGCCCAGGCCGGCATCGTCAACGTACCGGGCATGGCCATCACCATGCCGCGCGACGGCACCGTGCAAAGCCTGGTCAAGGCCGACGGCCTGGCCGCCAAAGGCGCCCCGCTGGCGACCTTCAGCACCAGCATGCTCGACGTGCTCAAGGGTCATCTGGACGACAACCAGCTGCAGCCAGCCAAGGTCGAGGAACTGTTCGGCAAGCAAATGACCGGCACCCTGACCTCGCCATGCGATTGCATCGTGGCCCAGCAACTGGTTTCCAACGGCCAGTACGCCAGCAAGGGTGACGTGATCTTCCAGCTGGTTCCTCGCGGCGCCGAAGCCAACGTCGAGGCACGCTTCTCCTATCGCCAGTTCGGCGACGTGCGTCCAGGCACCCCGGTCAGCTTCCAGGTAGCCGGCGAAGACGCCACCCGCACCGGCAAGATCGTCAGCAGCACCAGCCTGAAAAGCGCTGACCTGTCTTCCGATATCCGTGTGCTGATCCAACCTGACGAAGCCCTGGACAGCGCGCTGGCCGGTCGTCCGGTAGAAGTCGTCAGCGACCGTGGCCCGAACTTGAACTGGCTGATCGACAAAGCCATGGCCGTCGGTCTTTAAGTCGAGGAAATGCCCGTGACCATTATAAAAATCCTTAACACCCCACAGAGCCTGTGGGAGCGAGCCAGCTCGCGAAAGGATCAACGCGGTCAGGATGATGCGCCGCAAGCCCGTTTCCAAGTGGGGACCCTCTGCGCCTTGGCACTGGCCGTGAGCCTGGCCGGTTGCGCCGGCCTGCCCGACCAGCGCCTGGCCAACGAAGCCCTCAAGCGCGGCGACACGGCGTTGGCGCAGCAGAACTATCAGCAACTGGCAGACCTGGGCTACAGCGAGGCCCAGGTGGGCCTGGCCGATATCCAGGTGGACAGCCGCGACCCCGAGCAGATGAGAAAGGCCGAGGCGACCTACCGCGCCGCCGCCGACATCTCGCCGCGCGCCCAGGCTCGCCTGGGTCGCCTGCTGGTGGCCAAGCCCGGTTCCACCGAGGCTGAAAAGCACGAAGCCGAAGGCCTGTTGAAAAAAGCCTTTGCCAACGGTGAAGGCAACACGCTGATCCCGCTGGCGATGCTGTACCTGCAATATCCCCACAGCTTCCCGAACGTCAACGCGCAGCAGCAGATCAGCCAATGGCGCAGCGCCGGTTATCCGGAAGCGGGCCTGGCGCAGATCCTGCTCTATCGCACCCAGGGCACGTACGACCAGCACCTGGACGAAGTGGAAAGAGTCTGCAAGGCCGCCTTGGCGACCACCGACATCTGCTACGTCGAACTGGCCACGGTCTATCAGAAACGCGGCCAGCCGGAACAGCAGGCCGAGCTGATCAAGCAGATGCAAGCCGGCCACGCTCGCGGTGTGGTCTCGGCCCAGCGCGTGGACAGTGTCGCGCGTGTCCTGGCCGATTCCAGCCTGGGCAAGACCGACGAAAAAACCGCTCAGTCGTTGCTCGAAGGCATCGCGCCCGGCAACCCTGCTTCCTGGGTCAGCCTGGCGCAACTGCTCTACGATTTCCCCGAGCTCGGCGACGTCGACAAGATGATGCAGTACCTGGAAAACGGCCGCGCCGCCGACCAGCCTCGCGCCGAACTGTTGCTGGGCAAGCTGTACTACGAAGGCAAATGGGTACCCGCCGACGCCAAAGTCGCCGAGGCGCATTTCCAGAAAGCCGTGGGCCGTGAAGTGGCCGCCGATTACTACCTCGGCCAGATCTACCGTCGCGGCTACCTGGGCCAGGTGTATTCGCAAAAGGCCCTGGATCACCTGCTCAAGGCCGCCCGCAGCGGCCAGAACAGCGCCGACTACGCCATTGCCCAGCTGTTTTCCCAAGGCAAGGGCACCAAGCCCAACCCGGTCAACGCTTATGTGTTCAGCCAGTTGGCCAAGGCGCAAAACACCCCGCAAGCCATCGAGCTTGCCCAGACCCTCGAAGCACAATTACCGCCGGAACAACTTGCACAAGCGCAACGCCTGCTACAACAAGAGCAGGCCATTCGCGGCGCCATGAGCCCCGATACGCTGGAACTGCAAGCCCTAAAAGAAGATGACGGCGAGGAACCTCTATGAAGCTTTTGAAGCTCAATCCTTTTGTACAGGCTGGTATTGGCCTGTCGTTTGCCCTGCTGTGGTCCTGCCCGACCCTGGCGGCCCTGACCGATAGCAAGAACTTCGGCCTGGAAGTGAAAATCACCGGCCAGTCCGAAGATGACCGCGACCTCGGCACCCAGCGTGGTGGCGACGTCAACGGCATCGGCCTCGACCTGCGTCCATGGATCTATGGCGAAAGCGGTGCGTGGAGCGCCTATGCCATGGCCCAGGCCGTGACCTCCACCGACATCATCGAAACCGACACCCTGCAACAGTCGGACGACGCGACCCAGCAAACCGACAGCGGCGACCGCGAGGCCAAGAAAAGCTACCTGGCCATGCGCGAATTCTGGATTGGCTACCGGGGCCTGACCCCTTATCCGGGCGAGCAGTTGAAGTTCGGTCGCCAGCGCCTGCGCAATGACGACGGCCAATGGCGCGATACCAACATCGAAGCCCTGAACTGGACCTTCGACACCACGCTGCTGCGCGCCAACCTGGGCGTCGCCGAGCGGTTCAGCGAATACCGCACCGACCTCAAGGAGCTGTCGCCCCAGGACAAGGACCGTATGCATGTCTACGGTGACGTCGGCTATCAGTGGATGCCAGGCCAATGGGCCGGGATCCGTGCCCATCACAGCCATGACAGCGGCAGCCTCGACTACCCAGTCCCGGGCCAGGCCACCGACACCCTGGACAAGACCCAGAACGGTGATCTGACCTGGCTCGGCCTGGAAGCCAACAGCGACGCTTACAACTGGCGCAACACCAACACCGTCAACTACTGGGCAAGCGTCACCGGCATGACCGGCGACCGCGACACCGTCAACCCGCTCAATGCCGACGGCAGCCGCCCCGCGCAGCTCAAGCGCAGCGAAGACGTCGACGGCTGGGCCACCGACCTGGGTATCCGCCTGCGCCTCGACCCGCAATGGCAAGTGGGTGCAGCCTATGCCCGCGCCAGCGAGGACTACGAACAGAACGGCCTGCAGAGCAACCGCTCGAACTTCACCGGCACCCGCTCGCGCGTGCATCGTTTCGGCGAGGCGTTCCGTGGCGAGATGGCCAACACCCAGAGCGCCAGCCTGTTCGGTTCCTGGCAGTTGCGTGATGAATACGACGCCAGCCTGGTTTACCACAAGTTCTGGCGCGTGGACGGCAACAAGGCAGTGGGCAGCAACGGCATCAACGCCGTGGAAAACAACACCGATGACGTGACCGGCGCAATCCTGTCCACCTCGTCCCTGCCGCTGCGCGACGGCAACAAGGACCTGGGTCAGGAAGTCGACCTGGTTGTCACCAAGTACTTCAAGCAAGGCCTGCTGCCGGCTGCGCTGAGTCAATCGATTGATGAGCCGTCGGCGCTGGTGCGCTTTCGTGGCGGCGTGTTCAAGCCAGGCGACGCCTACGGCAAAGAGGTCGATTCGTACATGCATCGCGCCTTTGTCGACGTGATCTGGCGCTTCTGATGCGAACGGCCATGGGAGTGCCCGATATGAACCACTACCTCAGGAACAGCCAGGCGATGAAAGGTTCGATCAGCCTGTTGGCCGCAGCCATGCTGCTGGCCGGCTCGTCGGCGTTCGCCAACGTTGAACCGGTGGTCAAGCCGGGCAACGTGGTCAAGGAACTGCAGCAAGCCAAGACCTACACCGTCAGCAGCGCGCCGACCGCACCGCTGGAACTGGCCGCGCCAACCCTGCCCGACCTCTCCGGCTACACCGCCGAAGCGGTCGCGGCGAAGATCGTGCGCAGCAAGCCCGGCAAGGTCAGCGTGCGGCGGATGATGCAGGAAAACGCCTTGAAGGACTTCATCGGCGGCGACAACAAGATGGCCGAGTGGGTGGTGCGCCAGCACGGCATCCCGCAGGCCATCTTCATCGACGACGGCTACATGAACCTCAAGGATCTGGTCAAGAAGGTGCCTGCGCAGTACCTCAAGGAAACCTCGCCAGGCGTATTCCTGGCGCGGATTCCGATCGTGGTCGGCCAGAAAGGCATCCTCGAAATCGACAAGCAGACCCAGGAACTGCGCCTGTCCCAAGAGGGCGGCTCGTTCCTGGTCAACGATGGCCGCATGTTCATCCGCGACACCAAGGTCACCGGCTGGCGTGAAAAGGACAACGGCCCCGCGACGTTCCGTTCGGCCAACGAGTTCCGGCCGTTCCTGCTGTCCTGGGGCGGCACCGAGACCTACATCGTCAACACCAAGATGGCCAGCTTCGGCTACGCCAACAGTAAGTCGTACGGCGTCAGTATTTCCCAGTACACGCCGAACATGGCCAAGGTCCTCAAGCGCCCGGAACCGACCGGCTGGATCATCGGTTCCGAGTTCTCGGACATGTGGTACGGCTTCTACTGCTACGAAACCAACGACTTTGTGGTCAAGAGCAACACCTACAAAGACAACATCGTCTACGGCATCGACCCCCACGACCGTTCCCATCGGCTGATCATTGCCGACAACACCGTCTACGGGACCAAGAAAAAACACGGGATCATTATTTCCCGTGAGGTCAACGACAGCTTCATTTTCAACAACCGCAGCTACGACAACAAACTCTCGGGCCTGGTGATCGACCGTAACAGCGTGAACAACCTGATCGCCTACAACGAGATCTACAAGAACCACACCGACGGCATCACGCTTTATGAGAGTGGTGACAACCTGCTGTGGGGCAACAAGGTGATCAGCAACCGCCGCCACGGCATCCGGATTCGTAACAGCGTGAACATCCGCCTCTACGAAAACCTGTCCATGGCCAACGGCTTGACCGGTCTTTATGGCCACATCAAGGACCTTTCCGACACCGACCGGGACATCAAGCTCGACCCGTTCGACGCCCAGGTTTCCTTGATCGTGGTCGGCGGTGAACTGGCCGGTAATGGCAGCGGCCCGTTGTCCATCGACTCGCCGTTGAGCGTCGAGCTGTACCGCGTGTCCATGCTCGCGCCGACCAAATCCAGCGGCATCAGCTTCACGGGGATTCTTGGCGAACGCCAGGACGAAATCCTCGACCTGCTGGTGCGCCAGCAAAAAGCCGTGCTGATCGACCCTGTCGAACGCCAGACCGAAATGCGGGACTGAGGAATGACCTTTATGAACCCACAGATGATCAAACTTCTGGGCCTGTCCGCCCTGACTGCCGGCATTCTCGCCGCCGCAAGCGGCGCGCGCGCCGATGAAATCAAAGCACCGACCTTTACCGCCGAACCCTGCTGCAACCTGTGCCCGGCTGCCCATGACGCGAAGAACTACACCACGCGCTACCAGCAGAACTTCACCACGCTGGTCCAGGCCCAGGGCGATTGGCTGTTCCGTACCCAGGAAGACCTGCGTACCGAGTTCAATACCACGCCGGCCGGCTACAAGCGCATGCAGCAACTGCACGATGCCTTCAAGAAAAAAGGCGTCGAGCTGGTAATCGTCTACCAGCCGACCCGTGGCCTGGTAAACCGCAACAAGCTCAACCCGCAGGAAAAGGCGTCCTTCGACTACGAAAAGGCCTTGGCCAACTACAAGACCATGCTCGGCCGTTTCGCGCAGATGGGTTACGTGGTGCCGGACCTGTCGCCACTGACCAACGAAAACCTGCCCGAAACCCTGCCGGCCCACGACTTCTACTTCCGTGGCGACCAGCACTGGACCCCATACGGCGCCCAGCGCACGGCGAAAATCGTGGCCGAGAAGGTCAAGCAGATCCCGGCTTTCGCTGACATTCCCAAGCAGGAATTCGAGACCAAGAAGTCCGGCCGCATGGGCAAGACCGGCACCCTGCACAACATGGCAGGGCAACTCTGCGGCACCAGCTACGCGATCCAGTACATGGACCAGTTCACCACCGAGCCCAAGGGCGAGGCCGGCGACGGCGACCTGTTCGGTGATTCCGGCAATCCGCAGATCACCCTCGTGGGCACCAGCCACAGCGGCAAGAACTACAACTTCGCCGGTTTCCTGCAAGAAGCCATCGGCGCCGACATCCTCAACGTGGCCTTCCCGGGCGGCGGTTTCGAGGGCGCGATGATCCAGTACCTGGGCAGCGAAGAGTTCCAGAAGAACCCGCCGAAGATTCTCATCTGGGAGTTCTCGCCGCTGTATCGCCTGGATCAGGAAACCATCTATCGCCAGATGATGGCGCTGCTCGACAACAACGGTTGCGAAGGCAAGCCAGCGCTGATGAGCAGCAAGGCCAAGCTCAAGCCGGGCAAGAACGAATTGATGGTCAACAGCAAGAATATGGACCTGCGTAACGGCAGTCACCAGATCGACATCCGCTTCGCCGACACCTCGGTGAAAACCTTGCAAGCCACCCTCTGGTACATGAATGGGCGCCACGAGGACATCAAGATCGAAAAACCGAACACCTCCGAAACCGACGGGCGTTTCGCCTTCCAATTGCGCACCGACGAAGACTGGGCCTCGCAGAACCTCCTGGCTCTAGAGGTCCAGGGTCCTGAAGCCGGTAAAGAGCCACTGCAAGTGGAAGCGAAAGTCTGCAAACGCAATGCATCTCCGCAAGCCGAGCAACAAACGGCTCAAATCGGACAATGAGGTCTCGTCTCATGACCAGAACCATGCGCACCCGAACGTTGAAAACGCTGTTGGCGCCATCGCTGCTGACCCTGGCGATGTTTGCCGGGGCCACGCAGGCCGCGGCCCCACTGCGCCCGCCGCAGGGCTACTTCGCCCCGATTGAAAAGGTCAAGGAAGGCGCCGGCGGCCAGGGCTGCGAAGCCGTGCCGACGCCTTACACCGGCTCGCTGCAGTTTCGCAGCAAGTACGAGGGCTCCGACAAGGCTCGCGCGACGCTGAACGTGCAGTCGGAAAAAGCCTTCCGCGACAGTACTGCCGACATCACCAAGATCGAGCGCGGCATCAGCAAGCAGGTCATGCAGTTCATGCGCGACGGTCGCCCCGAGCAACTGGAATGCACCCTGAACTGGCTGACCGCCTGGGCCAAGGCCGATGCGTTGATGTCCAAGGACTTCAACCACACCGGCAAGTCCATGCGCAAATGGGCGCTGGGCAGCATGGCTTCGGCCTATGTGCGCCTGAAATTCTCCGAGTCGCGCCCGCTGGCGAACCATCAGGAACAGGCGCAGTTGATCGAAGGCTGGTTCAGCAAGATGGCCGATCAGGTGGTCAGCGACTGGGACAACCTGCCGCTGGACAAGACCAACAACCACTCGTACTGGGCCGCCTGGTCAGTGATGGCGACTTCCGTGGCGACCAACCGTCGCGACCTGTTCGACTGGGCCGTCAAGGAATACAAGGTCGGCGTCAACCAGGTAGACGCCGAAGGCTTCTTGCCCAACGAGCTCAAGCGCAAGCAACGCGCCCTGTCCTATCACAACTATGCCCTGCCGCCACTGGCAATGATCGCCAGTTTCGCCCAGGTCAATGGCGTGGACCTGCGCCAGGAAAACAATGGCGCCCTCAAGCGACTGGGCGACCGGGTGCTGGCCGGGGTGAAAGATCCGGACATCTTCGAAGAGAAGAACGGCGACGAGCAGGACATGAAGGATCTGAAGATCGATTCGAAATTCGCCTGGCTCGAACCGTTCTGCAGCCTCTACACCTGCTCCGAGGACGTGCTCGAACGCAAGCATGAAATGCAACCGTTCAAGACCTTCCGCCTCGGCGGCGACTTGACCCGGGTGTATGACCCTTCGCGGGAGAAAGGTGAAAAAGGAAGCTGACACCTTGCTCTCTGCCTGGCAGAGGAACCCTGTGGGAGCGAGCTTGCTCGCGATAGCGGC
>NZ_JBHFJB010000053.1:0-6751 GCF_057334555.1 Pseudomonas sp. AGC41 | reverse complement strand
TGGGGGGGTTTGGGGGGGCTCTGGCCCTTGACTGTTGATTCAACATGGAGAGATCGGGATGGTATTTTCATCCAATGTGTTCCTGTTCCTGTTCCTGCCGATCTTTCTCGGCTTGTACTACCTGAGCGGGCAACGCTATCGCAACCTGCTGCTGCTGATCGCCAGCTACGTGTTCTATGCCTGGTGGCGGGTGGACTTCCTCGCCCTGTTCGCCGGCGTCACCCTGTGGAACTACTGGATCGGCCTGAAAGTCGGCGCCGCCGGCGTGCGCACCAAGCCGGCCCAACGCTGGTTGCTGCTCGGCGTGGGCGTGGACCTGGCCATCCTGGGCTATTTCAAGTACGCCAACTTCGGTGTCGACAGCCTCAACGCGATCATCACCGGCTTCGGGCTGAACCCGTTCATCCTGACCCACGTACTGTTGCCGATCGGTATCTCGTTCTACATCTTCGAGTCCATCAGCTACATCATCGACGTGTATCGCGGTGACACCCCGGCCACTCGCAACCTGATCGACTTCGCGGCATTCGTGGCGATCTTCCCGCACCTGATCGCCGGCCCCGTGCTGCGTTTCCGTGACCTGGCCGATCAGTTCAACAATCGTACCCACACGCTGGACAAGTTCTCCGAAGGCTGCACGCGCTTCATGCAGGGCTTCATCAAGAAAGTGTTCATCGCCGACACCCTGGCGGTGGTGGCCGACCATTGCTTTGCCTTGGAGAACCCGACCACCGGCGACGCCTGGCTTGGCGCCCTGGCGTACACCGCGCAGCTGTACTTCGACTTCTCCGGCTACAGCGACATGGCCATCGGCCTGGGCCTGATGATGGGTTTCCGCTTCATGGAAAACTTCAAGCAGCCCTACATCAGCCAGTCGATCACCGAGTTCTGGCGGCGCTGGCACATCAGCCTGTCGACCTGGCTGCGCGACTACCTCTACATCACCCTGGGCGGTAACCGCAAAGGCACGCTGATGACCTATCGCAACCTGTTCCTGACCATGCTGCTCGGTGGTCTGTGGCACGGCGCGAACATCACCTACGTGATCTGGGGTGCCTGGCACGGCATGTGGCTGGCTATCGAAAAAGCGGTGGGTATCGACACCAACCCACGCAGCATCAACCCGATCCGCTGGGCACTGACCTTCCTGCTGGTGGTGATGGGCTGGGTGATCTTCCGTGCCGAAAACCTGCACGTCGCCGGTCGCATGTACAGCGCGATGTTCAGCTTCGGTGACTGGTCGCTGTCGGAACTGACCCGCGCCAACCTCACCGGCTTGCAGATCGCTACGTTGGCGGTGGCCTACATCACCCTCGCCTTCTTCGGCCTGCGCGACTTCTACACCAACCGTCCGCCGGTCAAGGCCAAGCCTGAAGAAAGCACCGAAGCCAATGGGCCTGCCACCGCGCAACCGGGACTGATCAAAGCCGTACCGGGCGACAACCCGTCGACCATCCATGAACCAGGCTACACCGTCGGCGTCGAAGCCCAGGTGCAACCGGCCTACTGGACCGTGGACTGGTCGCGCTACGTGATGCGCACCCTGGTATTGGTGCTGTTCATCGCCTCGATTCTCAAACTGTCGGCGCAAAGCTTCTCGCCGTTCCTTTACTTCCAGTTCTGAGGGATCTGAACATGACCCGCTCATTACGCATCTTCTACGTTGCACTGTTCATGCTGATACTGACAGCGCTAGGTATCTGGTCGATGCGCAGCTTCCTCGGCTTCAGCACCAACCCCGATGCGACCGTGCTCAACGGTCGCTGGGCGAAAGCCGTGGAAACGCATTACGACGAAGAATTCCCGATCAAACGCCTGGGCACCAACATCTGGGCGGCGCTGGACTACAAGCTGTTCAACGAGGGCCGCAAAGGCGTGGTCCTGGGCCGCGATCAGTGGCTGTTCAGCGACGAGGAATTCAATCCGATCGTCAACGAAGACCAGAACCTGCAAGGCAACTACGCCCTGATCGAAGGCGTGCGCCAGAAGCTCAAGGAGCAAGGCATTACCCTGGTCATGGCCATCGTGCCGGCCAAGGCGCGGCTGTATCCGGAGCACCTGGGTGAAGTGAAGCCTTCGAGCATTCACGCCAACCTGTACCAGGATTTCCACGCCCGTATCGCGGCGGACAAGATCCTTGCCCCTGATCTGCTTGGCCCGCTGCAACAGGCCAAGCAAAGCGGTCAGCAAGTGTTCCTGCGCACCGACACCCACTGGACTCCGGAAGGCGCGCAAATCGCTGCGGAACATCTGGCCAAAGCGATTGCCGAACGCACACCACTGAATGGTGAGCCACAGCGTTTCGTCACAGAGCCTGCGGAAAAAATCATCCACAAGGGCGACCTGCGTCAGTTCCTGCCGCTGGATCCGCTGTTCGAAAACCTGATGCCAGCCCAGGAACCGCTGGTCAAGCGCAACACCCGCGAAGCCGACGACCAGTCGGCCAGCGAAGACGCGCTGTTTGCCGATGCCCAGGTGCCCGTGGCCCTGATCGGTACCAGCTACAGCGCCAACCCGAACTGGAACTTCGTCGGTGCACTCAAGCAAGCCCTGCACAGCGATGTCGTCAACTACGCCGAAGACGGCCACGGCCCGATTCTGCCGATGCTCAGCTACCTCAAGAGCGACGCCTTCAAGAACAGCCCGCCACAAGTGCTGATCTGGGAGTTTCCTGAACGTTATCTGCCCGTGAACAACGAGATCGGCGACGCCGATCCGCAATGGGTCGCCGAACTCAAGCAAGCCGGCGCCCGCCAGCAGAACGTAGCTGCAAACACACAATCCGAGACGCCCGATCGGGCGCAAAACTGAAAGAGAGGTCCACCATGACTTTCAACACTACTCCTCGCCGTCTCGCTGCTCGCTCCTTCAAGGCCGTTGCCCTGGTCGCCAGCATGAGTGCCCTGTCCTTCTCAGCTTTTGCCGGTGACTCAGCCCTGTACGGCCCGGTCGCGCCAAAAGGTTCGAGCTTCGTGCGGATCTATAACGCCAGCAACGCCGAAGTCAGCGCCACCGTCGGCAGCACCAATATCAGCGACGTGGCCCCGCTGGCCAGCAGCGACTTCAGCTTCATGCCTGGCGGCGACTACAGCGCCAAGGTGGGCAGCCAGACCGTACCGGTTAAACTGGCCTCCGATCACTATTACACCCTGGTCAACAACGCCAGCGGCCAGCCACAACTGATCGAAGAGCCACCGTTCAAGAACAAGCAGAAATCCCTGGTCCGCGTGCAGAACCTCAGCGACAAGCCGCTGACCCTCAAGACCGCTGATGGCAAGACCGAAGTGGTTCCGAACGTAGCGGCCAAGGGCCGTGGCGAACGTGAAATCAACCCGGTGAAAGTGAGCCTGGCCCTGTACGAAGGCGACAAGAAAGTCGGCGACGTCAAGCCTGTTGCCCTGGAGCGCGGCGAAGCAGCCGTGCTGTACGTAACCGGCTCCGGCAGCAGCCTGTCGCCAGTCTGGGTGAAACGCCCGGTATCGACCCGCTGATGAGTTTTCCTGGCTGATGCCCTGCCTGTGGGAGCCAACCTGCTCCCACTTTAAAGGCGTCATTCAGGCACGGAACAACAACAAGAGAGTGAAACGACAGAACGCAGTAGCTCTGAAACCATTTCGATTTTGTAGGAGTAACACACATGATTCCGGTGATCTTGTCAGGTGGTAGCGGCTCACGTCTTTGGCCGCTTTCGCGCAAGCAATTCCCTAAACAGTTCCTGGCCCTGACCGGCGAACACACGCTGTTCCAGCAGACCCTCGAGCGCCTGGTGTTCGAAGGCATGGACACGCCGATCGTGGTCTGCAACAAGGACCACCGTTTCATCGTCAACGAGCAGCTGTCGGCCCGCAACCTGGAAGCCCAGCGCATCCTGATGGAACCGTTCGGTCGCAACACCGCACCGGCCGTGGCCCTGACTGCGATGATGCTGGTCAATGAAGGTCGCGACGAGCTGATGCTGGTGCTGCCGGCCGACCACGTCGTCGAGGACCAGAAGGCTCTGCAACGCGCCCTCGCGCTGGCCACCGTGGCCGCCGAGCGCGGCGAAATGGTGCTGTTCGGTGTACCGGCGACCAAACCGGAAACCGGTTATGGCTACATCAAGTCGACCAACGATGCCCTGCTGCCTGAAGGCGTCAGCCGCGTTTCGCACTTCGTCGAAAAACCCGACGTCAAGCGCGCCACCGAGTTCGTCCAAGCCGGCGGTTATTTCTGGAACAGCGGCATGTTCCTGTTCCGCGCCAGCCGCTTCCTCGAAGAGCTGAAAAAGCACGATCCGGACATCTACGACACTTGCCTGCTGACCCTGGAGCGCAGCGAGCAGACCGCCGACACCATCACTTTTGACGAAGCCACTTTCGCCTGCTGCCCGGACAACTCCATCGACTACGCCGTGATGGAAAAAACCCAGCGCGCCTGCGTAGTGCCGCTGTCGGCTGGCTGGAGCGATGTCGGCTGCTGGTCGTCGCTGTGGGAAGTCAATCCGAAGGACGCCAACGGCAACGTCACCAAGGGCGACGTCGTGGTCCAGGACAGCCGCAACTGCATGATCCACGGCAACGGCAAGCTGGTGTCGGTGATCGGCCTGGACAACATCGTCGTGGTCGAAACCAAGGACGCCATGATGATCGCCCACAAGGACAAGGTCCAAGGCGTGAAGCAGATGGTCAACACCCTCAATGCCCAGGGCCGTACCGAAACCCAGAACCACTGCGAAGTCTATCGTCCATGGGGTTCCTACGACTCGGTGGACATGGGCGGTCGTTTCCAGGTCAAGCACATCTCGGTCAAGCCGGGCGCGTGCCTGTCGCTGCAGATGCATCACCACCGCGCCGAACACTGGATCGTGGTCAGCGGCACCGCCGAAGTGACCTGCGACGAGAACGTGTTCCTGCTCACCGAAAACCAGTCGACCTACATCCCGATCGCGTCGGTCCACCGCCTGCGCAACCCGGGCAAGATCCCGCTGGAAATCATCGAAGTGCAGTCCGGTAGCTACCTGGGCGAAGACGACATCGAGCGCTTCGAAGACATCTACGGTCGCTCCACCCCGATCGAGCGCGGCGTGTCGGTGAAGACCATCGCGCAATAACGACCAGTAGCAACAACCAGTAGCAACGATCAGCAGTAACGATCGGCAACAAAAGATCAGTCGTACAAGAAGCCCCCGTCCAGCCCACTGCGTCCCCTATCCGCAGCGGGTTGGGCGGGGGCTTTTTCCTGAGCGTTCGGTGACCCAACCAGGGGGAGCAATACCCATGGCCCGCCCCCTTCGGTAGGATGTGCCGACGGTCACGGAGGCTTCAACCATGCTTATCGGCGTCTTGTTGGTCATCACCTGGCTCATCCTGCTGTTGCGCTACCCGGCGAAGGCCTTGCCGGTGTCCCTGGCGGCTTTTGTCGGGTTGGGGTTGGTAGCGGCGTGGGTGCTCTGGGAAGAGAGCCGGGAAACCCGGCAACTGGCGCATCTGGATCTGGGGATTACCTTCGCCCCCGAGCAGTGCCCGGCCGATCGCCCGCTGTTGCTGAAAATGCGCAACGGCAACGACGTGCCCCTGACCGAACTGCGCTGGCGAATCGCAGCCTATGCCCCCGGCGATACCATCAACCTGGCGGACAACCAGTACAGCTCACCGCGCTACCGCGGCCCCGGCGAATTGCAACCCGGCGCCGACTGGCAGGACTGCCTGCCGATACCGCCGTTGCGCCCCGGCTACCGCGCGCAAACCCTGGAGTTTCGTGCCGAGCGACTGCAAGGTAGTTTCGCCAACTGACCCGCCCATTTTTTGCACAAGGAAAGCGCCATGCCCGTTGCGTTGATCACCGGATGTTCCAGCGGCATCGGCCGCGCCCTCGCCGACGCCTTCAAGGCCGCCGGTTACCAGGTCTGGGCCAGCGCGCGCAAAGACGCCGACGTGGCGCAGTTGCGCGCCGCCGGGTTCACCGCGGTACAACTGGATGTCAATGACGCTCAGGCGCTGGAACAGCTCGGCGAGCGGATCAACCAGGAGCATGGCGGCCTCGATGTGCTGGTCAACAATGCCGGTTATGGCGCCATGGGCCCGCTGCTGGATGGCGGCGTGCCGGCCATGCAGCGCCAGTTCGAAACCAACGTGTTCGCCATCGTCGGCGTGACCCGCGCGCTCTATCCCGTGCTGCGCCGGGCAAAGGGGCTGGTGGTGAACATCGGCAGCGTTTCCGGTGTGCTGGTCACGCCGTTTGCCGGGGCCTATTGTGCCTCCAAGGCAGCGGTGCATGCCTTGAGCGATGCGCTGCGCATGGAACTGGCGCCGTTCGGGATCCGCGTGATGGAGGTCCAGCCCGGTGCCATTGCTTCCAGCTTCGCGAAAAATGCCGGCCATGAAGCCGAGCAGTTGATCAGCGAACAATCGCCCTGGTGGCCCCTGCGCGACGGCATCCGCGCCCGCGCCAAGGCCTCCCAGGACAACCCCACCCCCACCAGCGAATTCGCCGCCGCACTGCTCAAAGCCGTGCAACAACCCAAACCACCGCGCCTGCTGCGCCTGGGCAACGGCAGCCGGGCATTGCCGCTGATGGCAGGTCTGTTACCCAAGGGGTTGCTGGAGAAAGGCTTGATGAAGCGGTTCGGGTTGGGTCGGTCGTTGTAACTATCAAGGCTTGCAAGCTTTGCCGTTGTGGGGGGGGGGGGGGGTCCCGCTCGGCTGCGCAGCAGTCGCAACCCGGCTGATGCGGTTTACCTGACGCACCGCAGTGACTGGTTTGGGGCGGCTTC
>NZ_JBHFJB010000052.1:52379-60784 GCF_057334555.1 Pseudomonas sp. AGC41 | reverse complement strand
CCCCCCCACAGGGATAACAGTGCTGCGCTTTCGTCAATTGCCCAGGCACGCTCGGGCCAGGGAGGCGCGCCGATCAATGGCTTCGCGCAGCCGACGCTTCTGCGTCTCCCAGGCATCCGCTTCGACCCGGGCCGAACGCATCAGCGCCAGCATCGCTGCCTTGGCGTTGACGTACTCGGTCCAGGCATCGCGGATCTTGAGGTTGCGGCGCTCTTCATCGCTCATGTCCATGCGTCTCAGGGCCAGGGTGCATTCGTCCCGGATCAATGGCCCGAGGGTCATCTGGATCTTGTGGGGCGCCTTGAAACATGCGCTACCGGCAACGATGTCCCGGGCCCGGCCCAGGCCCCATTCGAGCGCTTGGCACAACGGTTCGCGCAACGCGCGATCATGGAATTCCTCGACCCAGACGGATCCGTTCGGCCGATAAACACAGATGAAAAGTTGCGTCACGCTCTGCTGGTTGATCCGCGCCTGGACCTCGACCTGCGTGCCGTCCTCCAGGACCTCTTCGTGGTTGCGCCCCGCCAGCCGACGGTTCACCCACAACCAATACGCTGCGCTTCTACGTCGCATCCCGTTGCCCTCCCCCTAAGGAACAGGGAGTAAGGCACACGGATGGGACAATTTCCAGCGCTGCAAAGCGGGCTCCTGACGAATGACAGTCGCCACTCAGCGGCCGAGCTTTTTCTCCACCTGCCCGACCTTGTCGCGCAATTTCTCAGCGTCCTGCTCATGGCTCTTGATCGACTTGGGCGTGATCGTCTTGTCGACTTTGTCAGTGGCTGGATCCGGGTGGCGCACATCGCGCTCCACCACGTCCACCGGGTCGCCGGCAGCATCCTTCGCTGGCGCAGCGTTGCCGACTTGGCTGGCTGTTTTCGAATGTTCGCGCGTCATGACATCGTCCTCGACAGGGTTGAATATTAAATTTCGAGTGGGGCGGAACGGCGAGAGTTCGATCGGGTTGCATGAAGTCCCCCGCCACAGGCAAACCGTCCGAAATCCCTGCGCGCCCGCCGAAGAATCTGCTAAAACGCAGCTTCTGTCCCGAGTAGCGAATCGCGTCGATGCCTTCATCCTTACTTTCTCGCCTCAGGCAACGCTGGCTGGCCTGGTTGTTCATGGCCGCGATGGTGGTCGGCCTACCGGTGGGCTGCGCGGTGTTGCAGCACAAGGAACGCGAGCTGGTGTTTCGCATCGAGCCGGGGACGGCGAGCTGGTTCAGCGGCCTTCCCAGCGGTGTGCAAGAGTTCGACCTCAAGCCCAAGAGTTTCAAGGCCGGGGAAAACATCCACGGCTGGTGGTGGCCGGCCGAACGCAAGAACGCGCCGGCCATCCTTTACCTGCACGGCGTGCGCTGGAACTTGACCGGCCAGCTGTTCCGTATCCAGCAATTGCGGGCGCTGGGCTATTCGGTCATGGCGATCGATTACCGTGGCTTTGGCAACAGCCAAGGGGACCTACCCTCTGAAGCCAGCGTGTACGAGGATGCAAGAATCGCCTGGGAGCGTCTTGCGGTGCTGCAACCAGACCCGGCCCTGCGCCTGATCTACGGCCATTCCCTGGGCGGTGCCGTCGCGGTGGATCTTGCGGCGGAACTGGGTCAGGAGGCGGCAAAAAATGGCACCCCCGTGCCCGCCCGAGGCCTGGTCATCGAATCGACCTTCACGTCCCTGGGCGATGTCGCCACCGCCATGGCCAACACTTCCCTGCCGGTGCGCTGGCTGCTGTCGCAGAAGTTCGATTCCATCGACAAGATCGGCGAGATCAACATGCCGCTGCTGATCGTCCACGGCGCCGCCGACCGCTACGTACCACCACGCTTCAGCGAGCAGCTGTTCAATGCCGCCCGGGAACCGAAGCGTTTGTTGTTGGTGCCGGGTGCCACGCATAACAACAGCATGAGCCAGGCGGGTCGCACGTATCGGCAGGCGTTGGATGCGTTGATGCATGCCCGCCCATCCCCGGTGGCCGGAAACGCCCAGGCAAGCCCGGCCAAGGCCGGTTAAACCAAACATTCCTGTGGGAGCGAGCCTGCTCGCGAAGGGGCCAGTACATTCAACATCGGGGCGAACTGACACACCGCTTTCGCGAGCAGGCTCGCTCCCACAGGGGATTGGGTTTACTTCAGAATCGGGAGCAAAAAAAACGGCACCTTTTCGGTGCCGTTGTTTTTCGGTTGAAGCGTTACTTACGCGCCGCCTCCCACGACTTCAGCAGTTCGGCATAATTCACCGTCTCGCCTTTAGGCTTCTCGTTCGCCAGTTTCGGCTTCGGTGCGCCCGGTTGATCGAACCAGTATTGCGCGTCGCGCTCAGGGTTCATCTTAGGTGCGCAGGTGGCCTGGGCCTTGGAGCGTTCCAGACGCGTCATGATCGCGTCCTGATCCTTGGCCAGCCCGTCGAGAGCCTGTTGCGGGGTTTTCTCGCCACTGGCCGCTTCGGCGATGTGGCTCCACCACAGTTGTGCCAGACGTGGATAGTCCGGCACGTTGGTCCCGGTTGGCGACCATTGCACACGGGCCGGGCTGCGATAGAACTCCACCAGGCCACCGAGTTTCGGCGCCAGGTCGGTCATCGCCTGGGAGTTGATGTCCGATTCGCGAATCGGCGTCAGGCCAACGATGGTTTTCTTCAGCGACACAGTCTTGGACGTCACGAACTGCGCGTAGAGCCAGGCCGCGAGGCGCTGCTTCTCAGGCGTGGATTTCATGAAGGTCCAGGAACCCACGTCCTGATAGCCCAGCTTCATGCCCTCTTCCCAATACGGACCGCGTGGCGAAGGCGCCATGCGCCATTTCGGCGTGCCGTCGGCGTTCATCACCGGCAGGCCCGGCTTGGTCATGTCGGCGGTGAAAGCGGTGTACCAGAAAATCTGCTGGGCGATGTTGCCTTGGGACGGCACCGGACCGGACTCGGAGAAGGTCATGCCCGCCGCTTCCGGTGGCGCGTATTTTTTCATCCAGTCGACGTACTTGGTGGTGGCGAACACGGCGGCCGGGCCGTTGGTGTCGCCGCCACGAGTGACGCTGGAGCCGACCGGATGGCAGTCTTCGACGCGAATGCCCCACTCGTCCACTGGCAAGCCGTTAGGCAGGCCCTTGTCACCGCCGCCGGCCATGGAGAACCAGGCGTCGGTGAAGCGCCAGCCCAGGGACGGGTCTTTCTTGCCGTAGTCCATGTGGCCATAGACGCGCTTGCCGTCGATCTCCTTGACGTCTTCGGAGAAGAACTTGGCGATGTCTTCATAGGCCGACCAGTTCACCGGTACGCCCAGCTCGTAGCCGTATTTTTCCTTGAACTTGGCCTTCAGGTCCGCACGCTCGAACCAGTCGGCGCGGAACCAGTAGAGGTTGGCGAACTGCTGGTCGGGCAGTTGATAGACCTTGCCGTCCGGCGCGGTGGTGAAGGAAATGCCGATGAAGTCCTTGAGGTCGAGGGTCGGCGAGGTGAAATTCTTGCCTTCGTTGGCCATCAGGTCGGTGATCGACTCGGTCTTGCCGTAGCGAAAGTGCGTGCCGATCAGGTCCGAGTCATTGACCCAGCCGTCGTAGATGTTCTTGTCGGACTGCATCTGGGTCTGCAGCTTCTCCACCACGTCGCCTTCCTGCAGCAGGTCGTGGGTCAGCTGGATCCCGGTGATTTCGTTAAACGCCTTGGCCAGTACCTTGGATTCATATTCGTGGGTAGCGATGGTCTCCGAGACCACGTTGATTTTCATCCCGCGAAACGGCTCGGCGGCCTTGATGAACCACTTCAGTTCTTCGAGCTGCTGCTCGGCTGTCAGGGTCGACGGCTTGAATTCATTGCCGATCCATTTTTTCGCGGCGTCTTCATAGGCGTCGGCCCAGGCCGTAGCGCTCAGCCCGCTGAGTGCCAGCATGGCTGCCAATGAAACGCTATGTCGCAGCTTATTGTTTTTATCGAACATAGAGACCTCCTGTTTGGGTTTAAGAGCCTGATCGTCGTCGAATTGTCGCGACTAGCCCCACCGCATCACTGCCAACAGCCACACCAGAGACAACGCGAACGCTATCCAGATGCTCCAGTCGGTAACGCCGATCACCAGCAGGTGCAGGTAGGCGCTACCGAGAAGACCGATAAACAACCGATCGCCACGCGTCGTGGCAATCGGCAGGAAACCACGCCGAGGGACACTCGGCGAACGCAACTCCCACGTCGTCATGCCTGCCAGCAGCACGGCGATGACCCCAAAGAATGCCGCCGTGGGGGCGGTCCAGTTCATCCATTCCATCATCGACTCCTCAGACCCGGCCCAGGGCAAAGCCCTTGGCCACGTGGTTGCGAACGAACCAGATCACCAGCATGCCCGGCAGGATGGTCAACACCCCCGCCGCCGCCAGCACGCCCCAGTCGATACCGGACGCCGACACCGTGCGGGTCATGACCGCCGCGATCGGCTTGGCATTCACCGAGGTCAGTGTCCGGGCCAGCAACAGCTCGACCCAGGAGAACATGAAGCAGAAAAACGCCGTGACGCCGATGCCGGAACCGATCAATGGGATAAAGATCTTGGCGAAGAACTTGGGGAAACTGTAGCCGTCAATGTAGGCGGTCTCGTCAATTTCTTTCGGCACGCCGGACATGAAGCCTTCAAGGATCCACACCGCCAGTGGCACGTTGAACAGACAGTGGGCCAAAGCCACGGCGATGTGGGTGTCGAACAGGCCGATGGACGAGTACAGCTGGAAGAACGGCAACAGGAACACCGCCGGTGGCGCCATGCGGTTGGTCAGCAGCCAGAAGAACAGATGCTTGTCGCCGAGAAAGCGGTAGCGCGAGAACGCATAGGCCGCCGGCAGCGCGACCGCCAGGGAAATCACCGTGTTCAGGCTCACGTAGTACAGCGAGTTGAGGTAACCGGTGTACCAGCTCGGATCGGTGAAGATCACTTTGTAGTTCTGGAAGGTGAAATCCTGCGGCCACAGCGTCAGGCCGCCGAGGATTTCGGTGTTGCTCTTGAACGACATGTTCAGCAGCCAGTAGATGGGCACCAGCAGGAACAGGATGTAGATCAAAAGCGGAATCAGCTTTCTCTTGCTCATTGTGCGGGCCTCAACGGTTGGCGTCGGAGTGCGTCATGGCGGTATAGAACAGCCAGGACACCAACAGAATGATCAGGAAGTACACCAGGGAAAACGCCGCCGCCGGGCCCAGGTCGAATTGACCGATGGCCATCTGCGTCAGGGTCTGGCTGAGGAACGTGGTGGCGTTGCCCGGCCCGCCGCCGGTCAGGACGAACGGCTCGGTGTAGATCATGAAGCTGTCCATGAAGCGCAACATCACCGCGATCAGCAGCACGCTCTTCATCTTCGGCAACTGGATGTGCCGGAACACCGCCCAGTTCGACGCCCTGTCGATTCGCGCGGCTTGATAATAGACGTCCGGAATCGCCCGCAACCCCGAATAGCACAGCAGCGCCACCAGCGAAGTCCAGTGCCAGACGTCCATCACCAGCACCGTGACCCAAGCGTCCATGGTGTTGGCCGCGTAGTTGTAGTTGATGCCCATGGCGTTGAGCGTCGAGCCCAGCAGGCCAATGTCGGCGCGCCCGAAAATCTGCCAGATGGTGCCCACCACGTTCCACGGAATCAGCAACGGAATCGCCAGGATGATCAGCACCAGGGACGACCACTTGCCCTTGGTCGGCATGGTCAGGGCGATGGCGATACCCAGGGGGATTTCAATCAGCAGGACACACGCCGAGTAGATGAACTGGCGCAACAGCGAATCGTGCAGCCGTGGGTCGAGCAGCACCTGCCTGTACCAGTCGGCGCCGACGAAGTAGCGGCTGGACTGGTCGAAGATGTCCTGCACCGAATAGTTGACCACGGTCATCATCGGGATCACGGCACTGAAGGCCACCAGCAGGAACACCGGCAACACCAGCCACCAGGCCTTGTTGTTCTGCACCTTGTTCATGGCTGCACCTCGCCTGCGGACTCAAGCAGATATTCATTGGCATAGACCATCAGCCATTGGCCCGGAAAACTGATGTACGCGCTACCTTCCGGCACCGGTTTGTCTTCGGTCAGACGAACCTTCAGCGGTGCGCCGTCAAGGTTGAGGGTCAGGATCTTGTAGGTGCCGAGGTCTTCGACGTGCACCACGTCAGCCCGCATCGCGTCGTCGTAAGGGCCGTCCCAGACATGCACGAATTCCGGGCGGATGCCGACCTTCAGGCTCTTGCCTTGCGCGTCGGCGACACGCCGCTGCAGGGTCTCGGACAGCGGCAAGTGGGTCGAGGCGAAACCGACGCCACCGGGCTGCGCCTGGACCTCGATCAGGTTCATGCCGGGACTGCCGATGAAGTAGCCGACGAAGGTGTGGCTCGGGCGCTCGAACAGTTCACGCGGTGTGCCGAACTGCACGATCTGGCCGCCGTACATCACCGCGATCTTGTCGGCGAAGGTGGAGGCCTCCAACTGGTCGTGGGTGACGTAGACCATGGTGATGTTGAACTGCTCGTGGATCTGCTTGAGCTTGCGCCGCAGTTTCCATTTCAGGTGCGGATCGATCACCGTCAGCGGCTCGTCGAACAGGATCGCCGAGACATCGTCGCGCACCAGCCCACGGCCCATGGAGACTTTCTGTTTTTCATCGGCGGTGAGGTTGCGGGCCTTCTTGTCCAGCAGGCTCTGCAGGTCGAGAACCTCGGCGATTTCCTGCACCTTGGTGTGGATCCGCGCCTCGGCCATGCCCTGGTTGCGCAGCGGGAACGCCAGGTTGTCGAACACCGTCATGGTGTCGTAGACCACCGGGAACTGGAACACCTGGGCGATGTTGCGCCGCTCCGGGGACAGTTCGTTGACGACTTTGCTGTCGAACATCACCTGCCCTTCGGAGGGGCTGAGCAAGCCGGAAATGATGTTGAGCAAGGTCGACTTGCCGCAACCCGAAGGCCCGAGCAGCGCATAGGCGCCGCCCTGCTCCCAGATGTGGTTCATCTCTCGGATCGCGTAGTCCTCGGGGCCCGCCGGGGTGCTGGTGTAGCTGTGGGCGAGGTTCTGCAAACGAATTTCGGCCATCAGGCAACCCTCGCGATACGCTGGCCTGGGGCTTGGACCAGCTTGCCCTGGGCGTCGAAGACAAACAGTTTATGGGTCGGGATGTAGATGCGGATCGGCGCGTCGACGTCATACTCATGCACGCCGGGCAAATGCAGCACCAACAGGAAGTGTTCGTTGCGCACGTGCAGGAAGGTCTCGGAACCGCTGATTTCGGCCACCTCGACGGTCACCGCCAGTTCCAGGTCGTCATCGTTGCTCGGCACCAGGGAGATATGGCTGGGGCGCACGCCGAAACGGAACTCGCCCTCGCCCACCGGACGCAGGTCGACGTTCAGCGGGAAGTGCACGAAGTTGGCGAAGCTGACTTCATTGCCGGCAATGCGTCCCGGCATGAGGTTGATCGGCGGTTCGGAAAACAGCTCGGCGGCCAGCACGGTTTGCGGCTGGTGATAGACGGAAGACGACTTGCCGCTCTGGATCACCCGGCCTTCATGCAGGATCGTCGTGGTCCCGCCCAGGGCCAGCGCTTCGTTCGGCTCGGTGGTGGCGTAGACGGCGATGGTGTGACGAGCCTGGAACAGCTCGCGCATTTCCTGGCGCAGTTCTTCACGCAGCTTGTAGTCGAGGTTCACCAGCGGCTCGTCGAACAGGATCAGTTCGGCGTCCTTGACCAGGGCTCGCGCCATCGCCGTGCGCTGCTGCTGGCCGCCGGACAGCTCCAGCGGATGGCGCTTGAGGAATTTATCGATCCGCAGCATCTTCGCGGTTTCCAGGACCTTGCTCTGGATAATCTCTTCGGAAATACCGGCCTGGCGCAGCGGCGAGGCGATATTTTCGAATACGGTCATGGTCGGGTAGTTGATGAACTGCTGATAGACCATCGATACATTGCGCAGCCGCACCGGCCGCTTGGTGACATCGACGCCGTTCATCAGGATGCGGCCGCTGTCGGGCTTGTCCAGACCGGCCATCAGGCGCATCAGGCTGGTCTTGCCGGACAGCGTGCGGCCCAGCAGAACGTTGAAGGATCCGGGTTCGAAACTCAGATTGGCATCGTCGATCCAGGTCTGGCCTTCGACGGTGCGACAGATGTGCTCAAGCTGTAATGACATGGCTCGGCCTTTTTATTATTTGGAGTCAAGCGACCCGAGTGCAAAAGCGAAAGCCGTGCCAGAAATCACAAACTCTTGATTATGCTTGGCTTTATTTTTTTGACGGTAAAACTGGCGTTCATTGCTGAACAGAAGTGAACAATCAGGGATGAACAATTGAACAGTGTGCAGGTTGACAATGAACAATATTGAACAACACTGAATGAACGCTACCGGCTGGCCTGATCACCACCCTTGTGGGGGGGGGGGGGGGGGGGGGG
>NZ_JBHFJB010000052.1:14229-52294 GCF_057334555.1 Pseudomonas sp. AGC41 | reverse complement strand
CCCCCCCCTCCCACAGGATCTGTGTATGGATTGATATTCAGGCCTGCCCCAGCACAAGGACTCTGTGCGAGACTTGCCACAACAATAAAAACAGCACCTGCGAGAGTGCCCCATGGCCGCACCTGCTCCTGCCTTGTCCCACGAGGCCATCATTCAGGCTTCCTGGTCCCGTTGCCGCGCCTTTGGCCTCAATCACCAGAGCGTGCCGGCGTTCGACCCATTGCCGGCCGAGGGCATCGCCCAGTTACTGGAAAGCCAGCATTCACTGGTACAGACCACTCACCAGGAAGTCCTGCCGTACTACGAGAACATCCTGAGCAACTCCAACTGCCTGATCATGCTGGCCGACAACCAGGGCCAGGTGCTGACCTCCTGGGGCACCCAGCGCTTCATCGAACCGAAGCTGGCCCACGGCTTCAGCGCCGGAGCGAGCTGGATGGAGCGCTGCACCGGCACCAACGCCATCGGCACCGCGCTGGCCTGTGAACAGGCGGTGCATATCGAACACGATGAACATTTCCTCAAGGCCAACCGCTTCATGACCGGCTCCGCCGCGCCGATCTTCGATGCCGAGCGCAAGGTCATCGCGGTGCTGGACGTCTCCAGCGACAGCTACCTGCCGCCGTCCCACACCCTGGGCATGGTGAAAATGATGAGCCAGACGGTGGAGAACCGGCTGATCCTCAACCTGTTTCGCGGTGAACACTTCCAGCTCACCTTCAACACCGGACTGAACAACCTCGACAGCCAATGGGCCGGGCTGTTGATTTTCGATGAGAGCGGCCAAGTGCTCTCGGCCAACCGCCGCGCCGACAACCTGTTGGGCCTTAGTCTGTCGCGAGTAAGCATCGAAAGCCTGTTCAAGGTCTCGCTGATGGAATTGCTCAACCAGCCCGACGGCCTGCCGTTCGCGTTGCAGGCGTCCGGGCGCAATCGGTTCCAGTGCCTGCTCAAGCGGCCGAAGCAGGTGTCGGTCAAGCCGCGCATCTTTGCCGAAACAACGCCCTCGCCAGCGCCCGCCAATACCGGGATCAGCCTCAACACCCTGCACTTTGGCGACAGTCGCGTGGAAAAAGCCGTGCGCCAGGCCGAGCGCCTGTTGGAAAAAGACATTCCGCTGCTGATCCACGGCGAGACCGGCGTCGGCAAGGAAGTCTTCGTCAAGGCTTTGCACCAGGCCAGTTCGCGTTGCAAGCAGGCGTTTATCGCAGTCAACTGCGCGGCGATCCCCGCCGAGTTGGTCGAGTCGGAATTGTTCGGTTATGAAAAAGGTGCCTTCACCGGCGCCAACCAGAAGGGCAGCATCGGCCTGATCCGCAAGGCCGATCGCGGCACGTTGTTTCTCGATGAAATTGGCGACATGCCGCTGCCGACCCAGGCCCGCTTGCTGCGGGTCTTGCAGGAACGCTGCGTGCAACCGGTGGGCAGCGCCGAGCTGTTCCCGGTGGACATCCGCATCATCTCCGCCACCAACCGCTCGCTGCGCGAACAGGTGCAACTGGGGCGGTTTCGTGAGGACCTCTACTACCGCATCGGCGGTCTGACCCTGGAATTGCCGCCCCTGCGCGAACGCAGCGACAAGCAGGCGCTGTTCAAGCGCCTCTGGGAACACCACCGCGAGCCGACCCAATGGGCCGGCCTGAGCCGCGAAGTCCTGGAGCTGTTCGAACGCCACCCCTGGCCGGGCAACCTGCGGCAAGTCAGCAGCGTGCTGCAAGTGGCCCTGGCAATGGCCGAGGAACAGCCGATCCGCCCGGAACATCTGCCCGATGACTTTTTTGTCGACCTGGAAATGGAGCCATTGGAGAAACCGGAGCCGCTGGCTGTGGACCTGAACGATGCCGAAGACCTGAACCGTCAGTTGCGGGCGGTGGGTGGGAATATTTCACACCTGGCGCGACGCCTTGGAGTCAGCCGCAATACCTTGTACAAACGTCTGCGGCAGCTGGAAAGCTGATACAAAACCTGTGGGAGCGAGCCCCAGAGGAGATTTTGTGGTGCATGCGAAACGGAAAGATGTGGGAGGGGGCCTGCTCGCGAAGGCGTCGGGACAGCCAACCTCAACGTTGAATGACACACCGCTTTCGCGAGCAGGCTCGCTCCCACAGAAGTTTCGCTTATCCGCCTGGCACTCCGAAGCGGTTGCCATTCCACTCAAGCAACAGGTCAGTCGAAGGCGCCGTTGAGCACTTCGTAAATGATGCCGCTGGCGATCGCCACCAGAATCAGGTCGGTACCAACCTGCTGCCATTCGTAACCGTCATAGCGCGGCAGATGTCCCAGCAAACGTCCGTCGAGCTTCTTGGCGATGCCCGGTGGCAGCGGCTTGCCCCTGGCGAGGTTCTTCTGGATACCCGGCGGCAGTGCCGGGCCCGGGCTCCAGTAATCACGATAACCACCAATCACACTCAACACGCCGCCTCGGTCGATGCTCGGACCGTTATGCCAATCGCTGCCGCCACCGCCCTGGTTGCCTTTGCCTCCCTGGTTGCCTTTATTGCCAGCATTGCCTTGGTTACCCTTATTGCCAGCATTACCCTGGCCGCCCTTGTTGCCCTGCCCGCCCTTGGCTCCTTGTCCCTGACCTTGATCGACTTGAGCGTTGCCCTTGCCATTGCCCGGGTCCGCAACAACAAGGCCGGGGCCCGCGACCAAGGCCAAACAGGTCACTGCAGCAATCAACGAGCTCGATTTGAACATGGCAGTACTCTCAAAAAAGGGAAGCGTCCCTGTAAGGATATAGAGACTAACGGTGATATTAGTTCCATATCACGCTGCGTGTCGGTTACCTGCACCCGGTGCCGCCCTGAACCAGGCAATCAGGCGGCAATTGACCCGGTTTTGTCGTATCAGTGACTTATTCCTGAGGCATGGTTGAAGTACTGACGCCTCGCCAGGCGCCGACACTTGCCACCGGTCGCCTGTGACAAGTCGTGCGTATGGCACGAGCACGTCTGGCTCAAGGTTTGCAGCAGACCTTGTGAGCAGCGCAGGACGACGTCTTTCTGGCGCGGCAGCAAATTCTCAACGCTTGGTCAGCCACCGGAGATGTACCGTGTCAACTCTCAACGAAATCGCAGCGAACCACGCGAGAATGGCAAAGTTAAAGGAAGAAGAGTCGATGCGGTTGAGCGCGCTTCAAAGTCAGATAGTCGGCAGTCTTGAAATGCCGACAGCGCAAACGGAACAGCAGATGCCGCTGCACTTTCTGACAATCGTCCCGGACCACGCTTTTGCAGATGCCATGCTCTGACTGCGGTCTGAATGTTGGATGAAACCCGTCGCCCGTTTGATTGAGCGGGCGATTCGGGATGACCTGCCTTTACGGTTTCCAGCGCCGTCTTGAATTACCTCCCCTGCCCTCGCAAGACCAGCGTGATGCCCATCACAGATCAGAAAGCCATTTAAACAACTGTTGCGGTATTTTTGCGCGCGAACGCTTATAAAGCGGGCAGCAAAAGCGCTTTAGCCAAAAGACCAAGAAAAACAGCGCAGGATTCTCGGAAGAACGATCTTTTTGATGGAACACCAGGAGCAGCGAAAAATGAGCACGACTGAACAAATACAAAGCAGCGGAAAATACAGCGCCAAATGGCAGGAACGTTTCGACTTCTTCGATACCTATGGCGCGCCAAACGACCCGCGCTACAAGGAAGCCGTCAAGACCCTGCCGGACTTCAAGAAGAAAATCCTGATCAACGCCAACGTGATCGCGTTTTTCTTCGGTCCTATCTACCTGTTCGTGTTGGGCCTGTGGAAGAAGAACCTCGCGCTGCTCGGAATCTTCCTAGCGATCAACATCGTACTGAGCGTGATTTTCGCCATTATCGGCATGGATTTTCCGCGGCCGTTGAGCATGGGCCTGAATATCGCGATGTCGATGATGTATGCGCTCATGACCAACTACGCCTACTACCTGAAGGAAATCAAAGGCGAGCAAGGCTGGAATCCGCTCAAAGGCATGCGTCTCTGACTAGCGGCTTAGTCGTCAGCGCCATATGAAATGGTGCAAACAGCCCCGCCTGATGGTCCATTGAATGTCGCCTGGCGTTACCAGGCCTTTCACAGGAACTCGACAATGGCTGACGACTTGAGCAATCGCGGGCCCCAGGACCGGAACCGCATCAACACTTCCGAAGACTGGGAATTGAGATACTGGGCGAAAGAATTCGGCGTGACCGAAGAGCAGCTCAAGGCAGCGGTCAAGGCTGTTGGGCCGGTGGCCGATGATGTTCGCAGGCATCTGAAGAAATAAGAAAAAGCCCTACATCACTGTAGGGCTTTTTTGTAGCGACGTACCTCGTCTTTGCGCCACTCGATCAGCTCGTTAGAAAAAATGAATTACCCGTCAAGGCGTTCGGTCAACAATTATGAACGCAGTAATCTGACGAGGTAACAGCGATGACTATCGAAGCAGAGACACTCGTACAACTGACCGAAGCACTTCAGAAGCGTGGGATGGTGCTGGTATCCGACGTGGCGTTTATCCGAGCGCCTTACAGGGAGGATCATCATTGGATTTGCATGGTGGAGTAACCGGCAAGTTGTGCTGGCGGCGCTAATAACGTTTGCGCCGCCAGCCTCCGTCTAACGGGAGGTAAATCCGCACGGAGGCAGTGCGCAATTGCCGAGGCCGATCATGAAGACCCCGGTGGAATACCCTCTTTGTTGAAGTCCTTCAAACGCTCACGCTCCTGCGCGGTGGAGTGGGCGGGCGTGTCGTCCTTGGGTTGTTCTTTTTTCTTCTCGTCGGTCATGGGTCTACCCTCTCGTTGATAACGGGTTGGGCACACCAGGACGCTGGCAGTTCAATCAATACGCGGTTCACAGGTCCGCTACGGTACTTCGTCCCGCACGTTCCCCAGTCTCAATTCTCGCACGCCGCTGTTCCCCATGAACCGAACCACGACACCCTCCCCCCGTGTCAAGGCAAGCACATGGTCGATCAACTCACCTTGACTGTCAGCCTGCAGGATCGGTTTGTAGCCATGAGATTTATAAAGTGTCCAACGGTCATTTTCGAACTCGATCCTGTACACATCCACTGCCAGGCGCTCCGATTGTGTTTTCGGTAGATACGCCAGGGTGCTTCAGTGTTCCGGTTTGTTGTCGAGTAGCTCAGACTTCGCCAAAACGAACGCGGGCCGCGCGAAAATCTTCCGCATGCTCCAACAGCCACATCCATAACGGCACCATCTGCGCCAGAAAACTTCGGCCCAGCGGGGTAAGTTCATAATCGACACGTGGCGGCACCTCGCCGTGATCATGGCGTGCGATAAGCCCGTCTCGTTCAAGTTGCCGCAAGCTGCGGGTCAACATGCGTTGCGTAACGCCCGGCAACCGACGAGCGATTTCAGCGTGGCGCAGCTTTCCCTCCACGCCCAAAGTGTGAACGATCCCCAATGACCAGCGATTGCCTGCATGGGTCAGCACCTCACGCTTGAGGCTATCGTCCTCCTCACTCAGTGCGTCGCAGATGGCTTGGGATGAACGGATAAGTTCTGCTTCAGTCACTGTGTTCATGCGGTATCACTCGTGTGCCTTCTTCTGAATGCTCGTCATTGGTGACAGGATAAAACCAACATCACCGATCAGAGTAAATTACCGATGCAACCACAAACCGTTGCGGAAACCGACAACATTCTCGTGTTGGGCGCAGGAGAACTCGGCATGGCCGTGCTCCGCGGACTGGCAGCCCGGCCGAAGGCGCGCGTAACGGTCATGCTTCGACCTTTGAGCCTCGAAGCCGCGCATGACGACAAGCGCCAGATGTTTGAAGAACTGGAGGCCCTAGGCATCAAGGTAATGTTCGCCGATGCTGCGAACGACTCCGAAGAAAAGCTCCGCGCATTGTTCAGCGGTTTCGACACGCTGGTAAGTTGCCTGGGATTCGCCGCAGGCGCAGGCATACAGCGCAAACTGGCCCGCGCAGCATTGCAATCGGACCTGAAACGTTTTGTGCCTTGGCAGTTTGGCGTGGACTACGACGTGATCGGTCGCGGCAGCCCGCAAGACTTGTTTGATGAACAACTGGATGTACGTGACCTGTTGCGTGGCCAGTCGCGGGTTCAATGGCTGATTATCTCCACCGGCATGTTCACCAGCTTTCTGTTTGAGCCGGCCTTTGGCGTAGTGGACCTGGATCAGAACACAGTGCGTGCGCTGGGCAGTTGGGACACGGCTGTGACTGTTACCACCTCGGAAGATATTGGCCGCTTGACCGCATCCATCCTGTTTGAACCCGGACTTGCAAACCAAGTGGTCTTCACCGCAGGCGACACCCTTACCTACCGGCAATTGGCGGATACCATCGAGCAAGTACTCAAGCGCCAGGTAACACGCGAGGAATGGACGCTGCCAATGCTCAGGGCCGACCTGGCGACAGCCCCCGATGACTCGATCCGCAAGTACCGCGCCGTGTTCGCCGAAGGCAAGGGCGTCGCATGGCCAAAGGCGGACAGTTATAACGCACGGAATAAGATCGAAACCATCAGCGTCGCGCAGTGGATAGAACAGTACTTTCGAAAATGATCCGGAGCGGCGCTGATAGGTGCCGCCTGGTGCAAGCTCAAATAGATTCGAAAGGCGTCTTCTTGTCACGCGCTCGATCCCACAAACGCATTTCCAGGCTGTTATGTACCGCCGTCGCGCAGACTGCCGCCTGGCCGGTAGCGACACTGATCTGTTTGAGCGAATTGACGACGTCTCCTACCGCATACAACCCTTCTACGCAGGTGCGCTGGTGCGCGTCGACGACCAGCGCACCTTGCTCGTCGGTCTCGGCACCGAGTTGTACCGCGAGTTCGGAACACACTTGCGAGCCCAGAGATGGATACACAATGTCGAAGCAGAGGCTTTCGCCTTTGCACGTCACTACCTGGACTTGATCGCTGCCAGCCTCTATATGTTCGACACGATCATCGACCACGCAAATACCGGCATGCCCCGCTACCGCAACGGCTTCTTCGCAAGCCTGGCTATCTCCATGAATCAGTACCGTTACCCGGTCGGTGAAGTTTCGCAAAAACAATCCATGACTGATCGCACAGCTCGCCTCGCCGTAAACCGCGACGTTGTCGCCGTTGACCTCGTAACCATCACATATCGCGCAAAGTCGGATCACCGATTGCGCAACCGCATCGTAAGGCCGCTCCATGCGTGGCAGTCGACAAGCGGCCGTTTATGCCGCGTTATCAATGGCTTATGTGTCTTCCGTTTGTCCTGCGCGGCGGCCACGCGTGTGAACTTGCGGCAGGCGGCTCTTTCCGAACTGAAAGAGACCCTGCTGAAACAACACATACATCAGGAGTCGCCCCATGGATGCCCCACGCCAGATCACCTACAGCCAATTTCCCCCTATCGAGCAGCCTCGGCGCAGCGGCATGCTGCCCGTCGACGATCTGCATACGCTTTACTGGGAAGAAAGCGGCAATCCCGACGGTGTACCGGTGATTTACCTCCACGGCGGACCCGGCGAAGGCGCTCCGCCGACCAAACGACAATTCTGGGATCCGGATCATTACCGCATCGTACTGTTCGATCAGCGCGGCGCGCTTCGCTCGACGCCCTTGGCGGAACTGCGCGACAACACCACCCAAGCGCTGGTCAGCGACATCGAGGCGTTGAGGGAGCATCTGGAAATCGATCGTTGGCTGATTACCGGTGGCTCCTGGGGCACTACCTTGGCGTTGGCCTACGGCGAAACGCATCCGCAACGCTGCCTTGGCTTTATCCTGCGAGGGGTATTTCTAGGCACGGGCGATGAGATCGACTGGTTCATCCACGGCATGCGGCGCTTCTTTCCGCGCGCCCATGAAGACTTCGTGAACTTCATTCCCGAAGCCGAACGCCACGACCTCTTGGCGGCCTACCTGGACCGCATGACCGGTGATGACGAGCGCCTACGCATGGACGCCATCCGCTGCTGGGTGCGCTACTCTGCCAGTTGTTCGCTGTTGCGACACGACCCTGACGGCGTCGAAGAACAAGCTTCAGACGATCAGACCAGCATTGGCATGGGATGCCTGGATGCCTGGTACTTCAAGAACCAACTGTTTCTGGAAGAAGATCAACTCATCCGAGACATCGCGGCGATCGCCCACCTGCCGTGCAGGATCATTCAAGGGGGGCACGACATGATTGCCACACCCAACTCGGCGTTTCGCCTGCACAAGGCGTGGCCAGGCTCGGTGCTGACCGTGGTCAATGATGCCGGGCACTCCCCTTCGGAAACGGGGATTATCAGTGCTTTGATTGAGGCGACGGAACAGTTCAAGGCAAGTGGAGGATTCAGCTAGGAGGTGCCCGATACAACCTGGGCCTGGACCAAGGCCGGGCTTAGTGAAGCACTCTGCGACTCTCCCCGATTCTTATGCGATCAAGCGCACGGTTCAATGCATCCAGCGCCTTCAAAAGAGCCTCGGCTTCAGCTTCCCGGCCGTCGCCCCATAGGCGCTCAGCCATTTTATTGAGCGCCAGGATTGATCGCTCGATTTCGGCAGCGCTCGCTATCGTCTTGTCGTCCGGCTGTTTCTTTGGCATTACCTTGGCGCTTTTCAAAGTTGATCGGGGGCTTTGCGATGAAGCGCCAGGCAGCACCACACTCAAGCCCAGATGGCCGTCTCGGTATTGATCTCGGCGACAGACGTAGCGTTGAACTGCCGCTGGCGGTGTAGATCATCGCGCATTTGCGGGTAATTGAATTTCCTGGCCCCCAGCTCTTTCAGAACAAGGCCTGAAATTTTGTAGCTGCCGCAGTCAGCGCAGTTGACGAGCTCACCACCTTGGTCCTCTTTGGACTGTTGTGCTTCCATCCCGCATAGATAACATTTCATACCTGATCTCCTGTTAGCCGATGCTTAGAAGATCGTCTCGTAATGGTTGAAGTTTCAACGGCTTGATCGCCTGCACCTCATGATTGCAGGATCCCGGACCCTCCAATCTGCTTCCGGGGGCGCCTATGGACAGGTAACAGCCTCGTGAGACTGCCGCTTGGTCCACAAGGTACGACCGTTGATTGCGCTCTTGAACCATGCCTCGGTAACCGCATAGCACTTGCCTTCCCAGGTCTCAACAAACGTCCTTGGATAACCCTCAGGCTCATATCCACCCAGACGCATCCAGTCTGGATCTGGCGAAGCGACCGTCCTATAAGGCATGCAGGCTGCCAGCGCGAACAGCGAGAATGCCAAGGCTACCAATTTCATATGAATACCAGTCAATTGGAAGGCGCGTGTAGCACACCGCGCTCTTGAGATTTACCGCGGTTAGAAACGCGGGGTATAGATAGTTGGAGTACTTTCCCAACGTGAGCTGCGACGAGGAGCTGCTGCAATTGACGGCATACTGCCCACCTTGATCGGCGGAAAGCGGAAAGCTGGGGATAGACCGTAATAGGAGTTAACTTGTAGTCGAACCGTCGCGTAATGTTTGTATGGCCGCGTTTTCCTTGTTCTTGCATCCGTTGCCCACAAGACCATTGTCGCGAGTGACGACGGGGAGGCAGCGACAGACCTTGATCTGAATTCATGATCGTTTTCTAACTCACTGCGACACCACTCTGGCGATGACCGCTCCCTGCGGGCTCGGCTCGTGAAGAAGGCACGGAAACGGCGCAAAGGGTTTGAATCGGACAGGGTCATCTCTATGCGTTCCTGCGCCATCTCGTTCTTCGCCTGAACGATTTGTCTCGCCAGATTCATCGCCGTTTTTTTGAACTCCCTGCGCAGCGCCTGCTCCTCGGTCTCGTTTTCAAGTGGCGTGACCTTCATCTCGGAAAAGGTGAAAAGAGTTTTGTCGCCGAGCACATAAAACGTGCCGCGAATTTTTTGTATGTTGCCCTGAAAGGTAAAGTCCATCGAACAGAACGCATGTTCGTCCAGGTTTATGTAGTACAGCGGCTCACCCAGGAGGTTTCGAACGGTTCCATCCTGGTGAATCCGGCCCAAAGGCGCACCATCGTTGCCGTTGCCTTTGAAGACAAGGTAGCGGCCATTCGTGTAGTTGTACGACATTAACGGCTCCAGTTTGCCCATTCCCTGCATACACCCACGCCCCTTTCCCACAACGCTATCAGGTCAGGGCTATCGATGCTCATTATCTTCTGGCGGTTGCTTGCGTGGCAGGAGGGCTGATTGGAAATTATGAATCGAGCGAGCAGATCTGGATCGCTGGATGTGCCTGCAGGGAGCCGAATCGCAAAAGCGTCCGACAGGTTCATCGGTTTGTAAAGATGGGCAATGCCGGACCTTGGAGCCACTGGCACGGGCTTAATGAGCTCAAATTCCCGCATCGGGGGTCTCTCCTGAGTTTCAGGTACTAGATAAACGATCGGCCATGCCGCGTTTTAAAAATCAAAATGTAGGAGAACTGAATACGCCTACACCCGAGATGTCGCTGGTTAGCGATAACCCCTACTCCTCCGTTTTTACCTCCCGTAATTCAGACGTCGCTGCACTATAGCTCATTGCCGATCTTTGCCATCGCCACCTTCAAAGAGCATCAGCTGAAGGATGGCGCCTACATATTAGAAACAAAGAAAATCTGTACGGATGTTTGCATGCCATCGACGCCTATTGTCGCGGGAATATCGAGAAGGTATTTGGGGCAGTTGACGAAAGCTCGAAGAGTCCCATCCGGATTTCGGGGCCAAGTAATCTGCAAAAAAAGCCCCAGCGCAATCCGCCGGGGCTTTCTTCCGACATCAGTGCTGCCGCGAGTTCTAAAGAAATTATCTTCTGGTGTGATGCGTCGTGTTTAGCACTTGAAAAGAACATTGCACCGGCTACACCAGCCTTCAGCTGCGCTCCGGTTCATCGGGAAACGGAAGAGAGGATGACTTGTATCGGCAACCGTCAAAACCAGTGAGAATTTTATGAACCTACGCCGAATTTCATCGGTTGGGACGCTCATGCCTGCCCCATCGATTATTTGAAGAACGCCGCCCGATACCCTGCTGTCAATCTGTTGCCACTCGAACTGCCAGCCTGTTACCCACGTGAAGTCTCGAATTTGATAGTCGCCGGTGACACTTTGGCATTGAGCGAGTTTCTTGTTGGAAAGGTCAAAGACAAAAAACAGGGAGTTTGGATAGCCGAGCATCTGAGCACCGTCCAAGCTCAGACCTTCTTTTAGATTGATGGATGTCACCAGTGCTTTTGCTCGTCGCTTACGCCATATCAAGTACCCTATGGCGAGAACAAAGATAGAAAAAGAAACCCCGAAGAGCTGACGTCCTTCGACTGTAAGCTTATCGGGCGAAAACCGTATCATGCCCCACACGAGTCCTATCGTTACAAGCCCCGATAACCAAGCGGCAGGAACCACTATCCTGTTAGCGAGGCTAGCTCCGAGCGTCCCCAAACAGCTTTCCATGACTGTATCCAATATCACTTAAAGAAGAACTCGCAGGTTATCACTCACGGAGCGTCAACTCATAGGGCTTGGCCCGCAATGCGCGGATAAGTGCTTTAACAGGGCTTCGTTTGCTTGGTTGCGGCGGGAACCTCACCGTTGGCCGGCTAATTTCTTCAGCCTTCCAGAGCCATCATCCACGTATGCAAATAAACCCAGAAACGCGGCGAGCTCGCGGGCGAGCTGTTTCTGTTGGTTGAATTCTTTTCCGCCGACACGGCGAGCGATTAACAAGCGCCCGTTTTCATACTCGACATAAATCCTGTAGGACTTGCTAAAAACAGCCAGGTGGCCGTCAGGGTTGAGCACTATTCGAAGCGGTGTGCGTTTCGTTAGTCGATACCGTCCGAGAAAAGCCACACCAGACGCCTGCACCGCCAGTGGAGCGCGCTCGCTGATATCTCTGCCCAGTTGATATACCCACCACATCACAACCAGGCTTGCGAGTATGATGCCCGGCCATTCCCTCCCCGGTAACGACAGGCCGGTCGATAAGCTGATACAAAAGATCGCCGTGATGGCCCAAGGTGTCTGGCGAAGCAGTGGAACAAAAAATAAACGACCAATGCCGATCTTCGGCCGGATGATGAAAACTTCGTTGGAGCCAAGTGGTGTCATCCGTAATCCCCTGTCGCAGACTGAAGGAAAAGATAGGGGAAAAGGGGGGAAAAAAGGGAAAAGGGGACCAGATTTATTTTCCAGCCAACTGCCAGTTCCAAGCGAATCCATTCGATAAGAACTCTCAAACGCACGGAGCAAAAATAAATCCGTCCCTTTTTTCTGTCCCTTTTTCTTTTTTTTCTTGCTTCGAAGGCCGCACTACTTGGCTTTTGCGCTCTTGATGTCGCTTATGATTTTCTGAGAAATAGCCTCAACCTGCTCCTTGGTCATCGCCGACATGACGCCTTCCCAGGCAGACGACGATGTGTTTACGTTCGGGTGCCGATCAGCCGGCCTGATTTCAAGTCCGTATAATCTGCGCTGGAATTGACCCACGCATTCCCCACCATGACACCGGCGCCGTAGCGTGCACCCGGAGTGAGGTAACGGAAATTGCTCACATTGATCTTGATACCGACACCGTCTTCGCCTTCAGGATTTGATGCCTGACCTTCCGCAAGGCTATAGCCGGCACGAGTCGCTTCGACTTGCAGGGCATCGCGCCATTCTTGTTTCAAGCGAGGCCAGTCCTCGTTCTGTTGAACCTTGCTGTTTCCCTGGAAGTTCACCACCAGGTTTTGCTTGGCTAACTCCTGGATGACCAGCGTTTCTGTCCCGCCGCTTTTGACAGAAGCAGCGCATCCGCTCAACATCAAAAGAGCAACAGCACAGGACAGTGCAATCGAAAGCTTGGAGTTGTTCATTGATTTCCCTATCCAAAAATCGGTGAGATGGAGGTCAAGTATGTCCGCCGGGGCAGATGGGTTATAAGGCGCTCATTAACGGACGCTTGCCGGGGTCACTTCAACACGAAGAGCGACCCATGCCAAGGCCGCAATCCACACGACGCATACGCCGTAATTGAGCCTTTGGTACAGGCCAAATCCATGCCCTTCGGCGAATGCCTTGGACATCATCGCTACCGTCACGACAGCCAGGATCAAGCAAAGCATCGAAAACCTTCCGAAACCAGGTGACGACAACAGTCGTTTGCCGAGGAAAGTCCACAAGACAATGGCCAGCGCCAGCGTGACGAACATGATCAAACCCGCCAGGTTATGAACCTGCTGGGAAATTGAAGGCTGCGCCGGCGCACATCCTTGATCACACGAAAAATAGCCAGCAGCAAAGCTCGCCAAGCCATGGAGCAATACTAAAACGGCGCTGAACAGGGCGAGGCGCGATCCCCCGAAGTTGCGTATCAAACCTATCGCGAACAGTACGAACAGCACGCCCAGCGGAAAGTTATTCACCCAGGCGGAATAACCGTGCGTGGGAGCCCCTACCGCGCCCAACATACTCATCGCCTGGTCTAGATGGCTATAACCCGGATAGCCCAGCGACGTCAGCGCCGCACCCGCGAACAACCAAAGAGGAATCAACAGCCCCATTCCCAGCAGTATCCGGTCAATGGTTTTCAAATACGACACTCCCTTTTTATGGCAAAAGACCGCTCCGTTTCCTACGAAGCGCCTTCATGCTAGCGGGCTTCTGGCATGGGGGGTATCCATTTTTGCAAGCTAGCGGGTAGATGCGTCATCCTGTGGCCCCTTCGAACCATGGACGGTCATTATGAGCAAACGCTTGCCGAAGACTTTTTCGCCTGTTACGAGAATGCTCTACATCGCTGCGCTAGGAATCTTATCGCTCATCCAGCCTTCGTCTTCCTTTGCGGATAACGCCAACGGCAAGACCCTCTATTTGCAGAGGTGTGCCATGTGCCATGGAACAGACCTCAAGGCAACGGGACCACTGGCTAGAAAAAGCAACCCACCCACACCAGACCTCACGACATCCGCCTTCCAAAAGCGACTGAGTAATTATCCAGGCGTTATCGTGTCCTCGATAATCCTTCGCCCGAATGGCGACTTGATTCCAAACACGTTGCGAGAGATCGGTGATATTGAAACGAAAGACGTGGCTTGAATCCGGGGCTCACGCGCTTAGCTGTTTATGCAATCAGAGGTCACCGACGCTAGCGCCAGACAGGAATCGATTGATGATCATCGAGACCGCTTGCACCGGAGAGGCGGAGGCCGTGTCTATGCAAAACGGTGCTTTGACCCATGGCTCATATTCATGATCCAGGACTGACTGCCAAGTGGGTGGTGTCAGCCCGGGAATATCATCCGCTCTTGTTTCGACCCGGCGTCGATGTTCGTGTTTATCGGAGCAAACCACTTCATGTTTGCCAATTGGCTACCAGCCCGTAAGGCGATGTCGCTCCACGCGATTCGCTTTCCAGAACGGGATTGACGCAATCAACGATGACGATGCCGCCCAAGCCTAGATTACTCAGGGCCAGCTCACTAGCAACCATGTAATCACTGCGCCCCACATCTTGCGCAAGAGCGCCAGAGTTTCGAATCGCCTGCTCAATCGTATCGACGCGCAGGTATACGGCGCCCGTCGTAACGGCAAGATCATTGGCAAAAGTCGTTTTTCCGGTGCCGGGAAGGCCGCTGAAGACGATAAGCATTCCATTTCCTTTTGATAGTGGGCTAATCCAGTAGCATACGTTTTCTCGAGGCGGCTTCATTAGCGTGATGGTTTTCCTCCTAAAAGGCTTCACATTAATATTTGCTAAATTAAGTAACAATAGCGTTTAATAATTTCAGATTGCTATGCGCGGACACTATTCACCGATGGACATGAAAACTCTTCGGGTCGAAGCGCTGCGGCGCGTCATCGGCCTACTCAGTCAGAAAGAATTCGCCGACCAGCACGACCTGGACGCCTCCTATTTGTCCCAGATCCTCAACGGGCATCGAGGCCTGGGCGAGAAAGCGGCGCTCAACCTCGAGAAGAAGATCGGGTTGGCGCCTGGCGTTCTGGTCAACCCGGGCGGATATGGTTCGAACGTCATTGAAGGCGAGTTCACTCGCCAAGAAAGCGTTCGTGACCAGTCACCGATCTATAAGGCCATGCAAGAAAATGCGTCGCCCAAGGCGATCGCGGTCATCGAGAAGCTGGCCAGGGCCGCGGCAAAGGGAAGGCTCAAGGAGTCGGACCTGGTGCTGCTGGAGGGCATTGCCGGATTGCTTGAGAAGGTCAACGTAGAAAAGCCTTGAGCCAGATGCAAAAAGCCCGGCACGAGGCCGGGCTTTGGGAATGGATACAGAACTATTTACATTTTGCAGCCATAAATTCGCCAGATTTCGACGAGCGGATCACATCCTTCTGCTCGTCAATGGCCGCACGAGCCGCCATGTGATAGATCTCTCGCCTTTCTTCCGCGGACCCGTGGCGGAAAAATTCAGACATTGTCGACGAACCATGAGGTTTCGTCGAAGCGCCTGCTGCCTTTTCGCCTTTCATGGGAAATCTCCGTTCAAAATACGTTCAAGCTCGTTGGGATCATAGGGCTGGTTGATGAACCCGTCAATTTCGTCAGCTGAAAGGTCAATGCCAATATCGCCGTTCTCGCCATCGTTGTCCTTGATGATCACATCCACCTGCAACGCATCCCGAAACTCACGCTTAAGCATGCAGACAGAGACCTTTGCTGCATAGAATTGTCTGACGAACTCAGGGCAAGGAATACTCCTTCCGTCTTTCTTTTCTCTCGCGAGAACGAACTCCCAGGCGAGCTCAGGACGCTGATAGACGTAGATTATTTGGGCAGACCTGTTCTCTTTATCAAGGGCTCGCGAGATATTTCGGCGCGCCACTTCGAGATTCGCAAGAGTCCCATCCAGCAGGAACGATTGACGCTGCTGGTAAACCAGATCAAGGGTTCGCTCAACAATGGTCGTTACCCCACGCTGGAAAAGACTGGAGTTTCGACCCGTGTATTCAGGGAAGTAGACTCTAAAATCGTCAGGATCGATTCGTAACGCGTTCGACCCACCGACCTGCATCATCCCAATAAACGCCCTGGACACCTCAGTTTTTCCTGCGCCTGGCGACCCAGCCATGAATACAGAGACGGGGTACTCATCGCTCGGATAGGTCTCCAAACAGGCCAGCTCCCGGGCGATACGGGTTCGGTTTAGCTTTGCAAATGCCACAGCACGCTCAGAAACGGCCTGCTCTTCCTGGGTCATAGCTCATCCCTCTAATGGGCAGGACTTTAACATCCCTATCCTGCGAAAGCCCGGCGCTAGGCCGGGCTCTCTTCATTTGCTAGGTCAGCAAGTCCTCTTCCCTGCTCTGCCACATGGCCTGAAGCTTCGTCAGTCCCTTTCCAGTGATCAGCGTCGAGCACGTTGGCACCGTGCCGTCTATTGGATGCTCGAAGGTGCCCAGCTTCACATCGAGCAGGCCGGCCTCGATCTTCGCCTGGTACGGCTCGTTGGCCCTGGTCACCCACCCCTTCTGCCTCATGAACTGCAGCAGCCTGGTGCGGCCGGTACCGATGATCTTAGCGGCCTGGGCGGCGTTGTACCTCTTGTGGGATACCGTGACCATGTCGTGAAAGGCCACCTTCGGAGCGTCTTGCTCTACCTTCACTTCCAGTAGATGGTTCTCTTTGGTCAGTTCGGTGTTGTCCGCTTCCAGGGAGACCACCTTGCGGACGTTATCGGTCAGCAGGGCCAGAAGAACTTTCGGGTCGTTGAGACTGGCAATGTCGAAGGCAGGTTTGGCTATCTGCTCTTCCAGCTCTTGCCAGCGGTCGACCAATGTAGCGGTGAATTCTGGACTCAGTTGGGCAACGACGACGATTGAATCCCGCTTCCCTTTCTCCCCTGAAAAAACATACTCAGCTGAAGGCCGCCCTCCAGTAGGCTTCTCCACCATTGGTGGGATTTGGATTACGCCCTTCCCTACCAGCCGCTCGACAGTGCGCTTTACGCTATCGTGTCGAGTTCCGACGAGATCCGCGATCTCTTGCGACGACATAGTGGTACGCGACACGTTTCGCGAATCAGCAAATTGTGGCGCGACGCCTGCTCGCTGGCCTGGCTCGCTTGATGAGATATTCATGAGAGTTTCCCCAGACCAAGGTGCGTGGATTCAACTATGGCCATCGCCATGCCCAACGATCGAAATAGACCCCAAGTCTGGCCTGGCGAAATGCCTTCCTGCCCCGTGCCTGCACTTTCAAGCGAAGACCGCACCTCCGACAGGATGCAAATCACCTCATCAAGCGCGTCCTCGGCGGGAATGCCAGGTCTAATCGCAAACAACTCCTGCCGTTCGACGTTACAGAAGCCGAACAGATGCTCCTCTGTAACAGGCCCTTTAACAGCGCCAGCATTGAATTTTTCGTTTACTTCGGTATGCTCATTCATGACGATTTCTTCCTCAAAGCTGATCTCGTTCCCGAAGCCCTGACGACTCTCACCTCGTCGGGGCTTCTTCGTTTCAGGCATTTGCCTGCTCTTGTCGCTTTTTCTCTTCCATCAGCCGGAAAACAATTTCCGCTGTCTGTGACCGGCAATTTTCCTGCGCCTGGTTCTCCACCCATTGCTTTAGCTCCTCCGGAAGCCTGAGATTGAACTGTGGATTTGTTCTAGACATGGGCCCGCCCCTTATGCATCACCGTGATGCATTCTCTCGCGTAAACCTAGTAAACCCATAGTTGACCGAGTTGACATGAGCCGGACCGACCCGCAATTCAACCTACGCATTCCAGAATCCTTGCGCGATCTTGTAATGACGGCTGCAAAACGGAATAAACGCTCCGCTACAGCCGAAATTCTTGATCGTCTCGAGCGGAGCTTTACCGAAAGCGATGAGCCTGGAGTTAGCGACAGTGATCGTATGAATCCCGAGCACGCTCCCTATGTTCCGTATACTGATGCTCAGGTGACGACAAAAATCCATAAGGATCGCTTGCTGGCTGGGTTTGATGATCCGCTGACCCCGCAAGAAAAAGAAATCATGTCGGCGATGATCCAAGCTCTTCGCAAAACTCAAGTGCCTGAGGACGAAGCCGAGCATCCCAATAAAGGTCCTACCTCGCGCAAGCGCTTTCCAAAAAGTTAACTCCGGCACCTGTTCCGGAACTCCTTCAGCTTTCTGCGCACACAGCTATGTTAAAAGCGGTTGAATATGACTTTCCTGATTAACCCAATCATGAAAAAGCCGCCGCTGATTCCACCCTACGCTCAAGACTTACCTCAATTTGATGTGCAGCAGGGTCTTCATGCCAAACCAAGTATCAATAAAGTTCCTCGCCAGTCAGGCTCATCAGCGGAGTAGCTTGAAGAGAAGACCAGCAGCGCTTTCCGGAAGACGAACATAGCTTGACCGCAAAGTTATGCACAGGCCAGCCCTCGCCACGTAGTAATAGGTGACCTATCTATTCAGCTAAGATCTGGACAGCTCTCGACTGACGGTGCAAATCAAGGCCCTACAATGGGTCACCTATTATTTTGATCTGATGGCGCCGCTTCCCTTTCCACGCCAACCGATTACCGCTGCGAGCCGCTTTGCACGCAAACCTGGCTTTTTTATCGTTCCGACTTCTGACTCCCCGCGGGCTTTCAACCAATCCAAAACCAAGCTCAAAGCCCCCCTACCTCCAGGCCCCGAAGGATCGCGAGCGCCACTATCAGTAACCGCCTTCCAGCACTGGAAGGCCTCGAATAGCCCTTTTGGATGAACCGGACTTTCAGGATTGAAGCAGTTCAAAAACCCATCGAGCTCCGCCCTCAACAGTTCAATTTGCGAATCCTTTTCTTGGATTTTTCTATCCTTGGCTCGGAGCTCGTTATAAAGATTTCGGCTATCATCGGCTGAAGCCTTCTCCTTAGCTTTCAGCTCGACAATTAATGACTCAGCCTCGGCAAGGCGGTTTTCAGCTTCCAGTAAAGCGAGCCGGTCTTCGGCAGACCGCACGATTACCTTGTCACTATCGAGCTCAGATAGCCCATCACGATCTCGATGGCTTCGCGTCTGAGCACCCTCTCTGTTTGGCGCACCTGTATAATTTGAAATCAACTCGCCGCCCTGCGAGCGAGTTTTTTTTCAGCATCACTTACCTGCCGGTCGAGCCACTCCCGATTAACCATGACCTTATTCGAATCAATCGGTCCTTGTGGAGTTTCAAATAAAGCAGGTACGTGCCTACCGGTCGCTCTTCTAAAATATTCAGATAATTCAGAGTAAGTAATCGGTATATCCAAAACAGCGTTTTTGGTGCCTTTGATATAGATGGTTTCGGGATTAAACTCAGCATCTGGCTGAACAATTGAAGATAATCGTTCTGAAATATATGCAAGCAGAACAGGATTCCTTCCTTTGACATCAGAGCAGGATACATCCAGCGAAACGTACTCTAGCATTGACGCCTCTCCTCTCTCTAAGACCAAATCTGCTGCCAGACACTGTCTATCCAACCAGCAATAGCAGCAGTCTATCGATCCCGTTAGCAAAATGTAATAGCCTTTCTGCGCATCGAAGGAACACAACCAGAACGGCCGAGTCAGCAATCGTTGAGGCTGACACCTAGGATTGGTAGAGTCGGCGAACGCAAAATGAGGCACGGAGCCAGCATGAACAAAAAGGATATGGGTCGTAGGGCTCTGCTGACGTTGGCGCTGCAGGCCATAGCCACTCCAGTGCTCGCACGGGGCGGCCGGGGTGGCGGTCGAAGTTCGGGCCGGAGGCGAAGCTCAGGACGGGGTCGCGGTGGCTTTGGCGGAGTTATATTTTTCCTGATCATCGGCGCCGGCTTCGCTATCTACATATTCTTCAGCGGACGATCTGAGGCTCGAGATCGTAGAGAACGCGACGCTGCCCTGGCCTCACTTCCACCGAAACCACCCGCATCAGAATGAGTGCAGCTCGGGCTTTGTCCCCTCTGCGGAAGCGACGTCGTTCAACGCACTGCACGAAAGGGACGCTACGCTGGCAGGACATTCTTTGGCTGCTCTCGATACCCGCAATGCTCAGGGATACAGAAGACCGTCCCGACGTTAACGACATAGGCCGCAAACTGGCGGGCTTCGTTTAACTGAGGATTGGTGCAGACTCACACAGATTCACACAGATTCACACAGATTCACACAGACTCACACAGACTCACACAGGAGTGTGAGACGGACCCGAATAAGCTGCTGAGAATTTTAATAGTGACCAAATCTGCTCGATCGTGGCAATTTGGTTTAGTTTGCGGTATCACGGAGGTCGGCAGGAGGCCGGTCGAAGGAGAAGGTTTGATATGGATTTGGAAGAACGGGTCGAGGCTCTGGAATATCTTGTATGCTTTTTGGCACAGCAAGCGAGAGACAACGCCGACGTAATGGGTGGGATTGAGCACACGATGTCGAACGCTCTATTCTTTTCTGATCTTGATCAGGATAAGCGGGACCGAGTTGAAAAATCCCTTAAGGCGATACTTCGTAAATTAAGAAATTCTTCGCATGCCGTGAGACTTTAGTCGGAACCAACAACTCATCGCTGGGGTCGGCTGTGTCACGAGCATGCGCTGGCGGTGGATTTCAACGCCACAGTTAGCAAGACCTACACTTTGTGATCTCTAACGGCCAAGGGCACCCGCCCGGTCAAGGCTGCTCCGACGATGGTCCATCAACGGTACCGCCCGCTCCGAAACATCTATCTCATACTAATCGTTACTAGACCCTTTCAGCATCGTCCGGACCGGTTGCTAATGGTAATTTGAATACCAGGAGTGATACGTTCGGTCTCCCGTCCGCCTGCTGAGACCAGAGCATGTCCGCATCTGAGAAACGGTATCCCCGCGAATCATTTACCAAGAAGCTGATCCGGATGTGCCAGAGGCTTGATGACTGCTCTGCCCGCACCATCACGCACAAAGACATCTACGGTGAGTTCACTGGCGAGATCACAATCACATCGATATGGGTCGTGGGCTCCTATGCCCGCGGTGCGATGACCTGTGGCGATCTGGACATGGTCATAGGCTTGCAAACCAAAGGAGCCCTACCCTCAACAAGGGTTTGGGCCAGGTCCTTCTTCGGCGCTCCCTCACTCGTGCGCTACTACCCAGGTGATCCAACCGAGAACGCCTCAGGTGTACCGTTCCCCGAGGCAGTCCTGATCTGGTCAGGCGTCGGATGTGATTGGAAATCAACGATTGCGTCAATCAAACCAGATCCCAACGCCGGCCGTGCGGCGCGTGAGACGGATGCCATTCCACTTCGGGACGAACAGCTGCGGACCTACAATGACGAATACCACGCTGCGGTAGATATGCAACGCGATGGTCTTTGGGAATGGGAATTCTTCGAGATAGGGAAGCAAATGCTCCCCCCTACTCCCTCCGAGGCGGCCGCAGAGGATGAAAAGTATTTCGCGCGCTGTGCACCGCTGATGGGGCGCAAATCGCGAGAGCTAATCCCCGCGATCATCAAGCTGATGAGAGAGAGGGAACCCTTCGGTTCATGGTCCTCCACGAACAGTCATCGATCGGAGTTCAGATGTGGCGGATCGCATCTGCACCTCGGCCGCCCGGCGCTTCCCTTACGCTTCTTTGACTACACGCCATGGGCGCACCAGCTAATTCTAATTCCGCACATCAGCGCCAGAGGACCTAATGGCGCGTGGATTATCCGCCGCGGCCCAGAACACCCAGACCGCAAAGCGCTTGAAGGCAAACACGCTTACTACCTCATGACCTCCGGACAGCCCGATACCATCACCTACTTCGGGCCTTCCATCTACCGGCCTCCCACCGGCATTGAGCTGCTTGGGTCCCGCGATGAGGCTCAAGAGCTAGCAGCTGAGTTTACCGATGAGGATGACTTCGAAGCCCCGGAGATAGGTCGAGCAGAAGGAATCGATTTACTCTCTCTGCTTGGGTTGGTGGACATCGTGGAGTTGAGGGGTAAACAGCTAGCTTTGACATACCCCGGATCCTCTTATCTAGAAACAGACATCGCTACCCTGGATGAACTGATCGCCCTTCTACCATCATCCTGCACTCAGCCATTCGAGGACGAAAGAGACGTAAATCGCGAGACGAAAAAATCGGCCAATGTCGGGCTCGATGCATGATGGCGCTCCGCTACGCTCGTTGCATTCAGCGACTGGACTGACCAATGAAAAGAATAATCGCGGCAGTGACAGTAGGGTTATCTCTATGCAGCACGGGATGCATCGCAGACAACTACAGCGTCCCACGAGAGTATTGGCGATTCATGGACGGATACAGGTACGAGTATCCTAATTGCAGCGTAGGGTGGAACGATAGAACCGGATCATTTCTCGTTAATGGGGATGCATGCGAAAAGATCGACTCGGATAAAATGAGCGCAGATGCCATTAAGTCGATTGCGTACGTAAGGAAAAATAGCGACGCTCCGAACTTCTATGAGTACTACCAGCGCATTACCCTGGACAGTAGGCCGTATTCCATTGATGAGGCAAACCGGGACGCTCAGAAAATCTGGCAGTCAGGCTGTTCTGACTTTAAAAATGGGATGAACGCAGGCGACTTCCGGGGATGGCTGAAGCTGGGAGATGCAACCAAAGCACACCCAAGGATTAAGAGCATTGCCGTAACGAGGCTGTACATGGACGGGTGGGACATAGCGCGAGGGCTGGGCGGCATAATCAATTGCCAGGAATTGGCACCGTACCGTACTGCTGACTATGTGTCCGGCGTGGACGTACGAAAGACCGAGTAAGGTAGAAACAAGAAGCCCGGCGCTGGGCTGGGCTTTGATTAAAATGCCACGATGGCGAAATTTGGGAAGCCAATATAAGGGTGGCTAGCCGTTCATACACGACATCAATTGTCGATCATCTTCTGAACAGTAATGGATACGGGCTCCATCTTCTTGGTTTTCGCTGACATTCGGAATTTGACGATGACATCTGCACGGACCTTGAATTTCCCCGCCAAGCTTTGCGGATCTACGCCCTCCTCCAGAATCAATTTCACTCGTCGATCAACCAAACCTCTGATGATCGCCGCCCAACCCTTGCTCGACGAATCAAGATCTGTAGCCCTGATCTCTATATCAGCATCTGGATGCGGCTCGTCAATCTCAAATGGCTCGAATTCGACGGTGTCTGGTATCTCCCTAACCGTTTCCACGGGAATCGATAGGTTTTCATCCTGGCTCATGACAACGGTTGCGCCGTCTTCTTTCTTAGCGGGCGCGATAACCTTCACTGCAGCTTGAGCAAGCTTCTTCTTGTCGGTAGAACCAACCTTCTCGATCACTTCTGCGAATTTTTCCGGGGAGATTGCATAAGACTCTGCACCAATCACCACAAAATTGCTGTTAGTAATATTCAGGGCGACCGGAGAGGCAGGTTGCGGGGCTTTGTTGATTATTGCCCAGGCAGCGCCAGCCGCTACGAGCGCGCCAACCACGCACGTGACCGCCACAGCCCCTTTCAAGACAGGGCTCCCGTTGCCAGGGAGATTTCGATAAACATTTTTTCCGCCCTCCCGCACCTTGTCTAGAAACTTGTCCATTTCTTCCTTGTTCTTGAAGACAAGCCTAATCAGCGTGTCCTCAATAAACGAACCCTGCTGAAACCCTTCAATCAACAAGTCTGCCGACATAACGCCAGCGCCAGTGAGCTGGGACAAGGCCTCTGGAAGGAAGTGAACAGAAATCTTTTCCAGAGCAGATAACGAGTCTATTACGTCCTGGACCGCGAGCGGTTGCTTATTCGTGTATTTGACGGAGTGCTCGACCAGCAGAACGAACTCAGACATTTCCTTCCCTTCTCATTGTATTTTCCATTTGGTCGACCTTAGCGCAGGCAAGTTTTTTACCGCCAGCCCCCTCTCTAGTACGCCCTGTTCACAACTGCGCAAAATCCTTGCCGCCTTCATATCGTCCGCGAACCCCGTGCTTTACAGCGAAGAGTCGAGTCCGAGTGCTGCGGCCTCAGCGCGACGATCCTCCTCACGGACACCGGATACATCTATGCCGGACCGTTCCGCAAGCCTCAATTGGTACTCCCAAGGGAGCATGCGTTGCAGTCTAGCCTGGCGCTCCAACGCTTGACGGACGCGCACATCAAGGTATTCAGCGCGGCTCATCCCACATAACTCGGCCTCAGAGGCCTTTTCGACCTCTGCCACCAAGGTAGGATTGGCGTCGATGATTATGGCGACGGCATTCTGATGAATCTGATTTCTAAGCTCCAAAGTTCAGGTCCTTGCGTGCCGCCCTAAGGGTCGTTACAAGCGCCCATGCCAGATGACGGGCGCGATTAATGAGCAGAATCTAGCACCATTAATTCGCCACTACGAGCCTGAAGGTAGCCCCTACCTTCTGACCCAGAATTTAGCGATCCATCATTTAGCAAATGGTATTGCTTTATTATTTAGCTTTTGCTAACTCACATTCCACTCCCTCGCCACCCAGGCGACCGAGACATCAATCCATCTTTTTGCAAACGCCTAATTACGCGGCCGGGATTCGATCGGCCTGGAGAAAGTGATGCCTCCTAAAAAGCTTGTCAGCGATGCGCCTGTTTGAGGTGCTGATATTCATGTTCGTCTACGTCGCGCTCACGGTCGCCTGGTTTGGCTTTGCTGCGCCGGAAATGGTCAGCAGCCCGTCCACCGGCGCCGTCCTTGTAGGTTTCGCGGGCTCAGTCCTATGGCTCATCTGCACCACCTGCATCGACATACACATCCTCAACAAATGGCATTCAACCAAGACCACGGAGAAACAACCATGAAGCGGTACGACTCCCGCACCGCCGATAAATTCGTGGTGCGCCTACCGGACGACATGCGAGCCGATGTCGAAGCATTGGCAACCTTCGAAGAGCGCAGCATGAACAGTGTCATTGTCCAGGCGATCCGAAACCACCTCGATTTCAATCGACGCCAGGAGCTATTGCTGGATGCCCTGCGCAACGCATCCGAGAGCAAGCAACGGTCCGCTACCTGTGGGAGCGAGCAACCATGACAGCCACAACTTCCAGTGACAGCCGGATAGCTCTCCAGAACGAGTTCAACCAGATCGGCTCCCGTCTGGTCCGGTTCGGCCAGGCCATGCAGGAGCCCAGCACCACTGTCAGCGAACTAAACCGGTACCGCCTGTTCAAGACCGATAACTACGGGCGGGACAAACTGGGGTGGATTCAGGTCGGCTCGGTGGCCGGCCAGGAACTGGTCGCACTCGATACCGATCAGGCCCGATTCGAGGCATGCGAGAAACTGTTCTAGAGCAAGAAACCTCATCAATACGGGCAGTACGGCGATATACGCGGTCAACCGGGCAAATGGGAAGGCGAGGCGTTCCCGCTTCGCGTAACGAATAGGCCCTGACGCGACACAAACCGCGAATACCGAAAGCGTGTCGCAAGACAAATCCGAAGATAGAGCCGAGCACGGCCCGGAGCATCATCATGGCGAAGTCATTGCCCAAATTACGATAAAGCTCCCGCGCCTCATGGAGGTGAGCGAGTACAGGAAATTGCGATATGCCGGCGGCAAGCCGAGCGTGCAGCAGTTGAAGAAATGGATCGAGGAAGGCGAAGTGCCTGGGAAGTTAAAGGCGGGATGTATTCTGTGGACCTGCAAGCGGCCGTAGTAGTGCGATCGAATGATCCGCTGCTGGCACAGATGATGGAGATAGGGTGATGGCTGCCAGGCCGCGCACACTAAAAAACAGGAAACTGCCGCCAAACCTCTACCCCAACGGAAAATATTGGCGGTACCGCAACCCCATTACCGGCTTGATGACAAGCATCAACCGCCCCCTGGAGGAGGCAATAAAACTGGCACGGGCGGCGAATCTGAAGCTGGCGGCGCTGGTTGTCGACGACGGCGCACTGCTCACCCTGTTGACTGGCGATCGCTTACCAACAGTCAGCAACCTGCTGCAGCGCTTCCATGACGAGTGGCTGGTGGACAAGGGCTACGCTGCTCGCACGCTAGAGGAAATTAAGTTCAAGCTTGAACGGTACCGGCAGGATCTTGGCGAGCGACTGATTGGGCAGATTGACGTGCTGGCCATGGCCGAGTACTTGGACCAGTTCAGCAACAACGCCTACACGAAGCACCGGGGACTCTGGGTGCATATCTTCGCCTTCGCCGTCGCCAAAGGCCTGGCCGAGCGGAACAACGCCGAGCTGACTCTTGTGAAGAAGGAAGCGGAGAAGAAGCGCCAGCGGCACACGCTCGAGGGATTGAAGTCGATCATAGATGCGGCGACCACACCGCCCTGGCTCAAGCGAGCGATTCGCTTGGCACTGGCCAGCCTTCAGCGCCGCGAGGATATCGTGACTTGGCTGAAGTCGGCCGTCGACATGGAGAAGAACACGCTGACAGTGTCGCCGGGCAAGACTCAGGGGTACGACAATCCGATTCACCTGAAGATCACCATGGGTACCGCGCTCCGCGACGTAGTCGGCGAATGCCTGCGCTCGCCGCTGGTGTCGCCGTACCTGATCCACTACAAACCGAAGGCCCGGCGCCGGGAACAGATCGACGCGAAGGATCAGTGGACGTCGGTGACACCGGACTACCTGACCAAAGAGTTCAGTAAAGCCCGGGACGCTGCCCACGCGTACGATCATGTACCGGCCGGTGAGCGACCCACTTTTCACGAGATCCGCGCTTTAGGGGCGTGGCTGTACGAGCAGCAGAACTTCCCACAGGAGTACATCCAGGCGCTGCTGGGCCACGCAGACGAGAAGATGACGAAGCACTACCAGGAGGGGCATGGCGATAAGACGATTGAGTACGTCGAGGTGGGCGCCGAATTGGCATTCTGAAGTGGGGGTTTTGCAAAAGATTTTGCAAAGATTTTGCAAATCTTAAAAAGCAAAAAGGGGTCACCGTTTCCGGTGACCCTTCTAGACCGCCCAGCAGAGCGGATTTTGTTTGGTAGGCGCGATTGGACTCGAACCAACGACCCCCACCATGTCAAGGTGGTGCTCTAACCAACTGAGCTACGTGCCTGCTGTGAGGCGGCATTCTACGGAATTCCAAAAGGGTGTCAACACCTTTTTTCACCTAACCCTATGAATATGCAAAATATTTAATTGCGCCAACGCGACGAAGATTTTGCGCTGGCTGGCGGCGGATTTTTATCTCGGGTAGGATCGGCGCATTCGTAAAAAATATAAAACAGAGGTTCCAGAATGGCGAACACATCCTACCCAGCGTCCTATTACGCCGCATCGGCCAATCCGGCGCCGTCGCGCCCTGCCTTGCAGGATGACGTCGAAACCGATGTCTGCGTCATCGGTGCGGGCTATACGGGGTTGTCTTCGGCATTGTTTCTGCTGGAGCACGGCTTCAAGGTCACGGTTGTCGAGGCGGCCAGGGTCGGCTTTGGCGCCTCGGGTCGTAACGGCGGACAGATCGTCAATAGCTATAGCCGCGACATTGATGTGATCGAACGCAGTGTCGGCCCTCAGCAGGCTCAGCTGCTGGGCAACATGGCGTTCGAAGGTGGCCGGATCATTCGTGAGCGGGTGGCGAAGTATCAGATTCAGTGTGATTTGAAGGACGGCGGTGTGTTCGCCGCTCTCACCGCCAAGCAGATGGGCCATCTGGAGTCGCAGAAGCGTTTATGGGAGCGTTTCGGGCATACCCAGCTCGAACTGCTGGATCAGCGGCGTATTCGCGAGGTGGTGGCTTGCGACGAGTATGTCGGCGGGATGCTGGACATGAGCGGCGGGCATATTCATCCGCTCAACCTGGCCTTGGGCGAAGCGGCGGCGGTCGAGTCGCTGGGTGGGGTGATTTATGAACAGTCGCCGGCGGTGCGCATCGAGCGCGGTGCCAGTCCGGTTGTGCATACCCCGCAGGGCAAGGTCAGGGCCAAGTTCATTATCGTGGCGGGCAATGCTTACCTTGGTAACCTGGTGCCTGAGCTGGCGGCCAAGTCCATGCCTTGCGGTACGCAGGTGATTGCCACCGAGCCGTTGGGTGATGAGCTGGCTCAACGCCTGCTGCCCCAGGATTATTGCGTCGAAGACTGCAACTACTTGCTCGATTACTACCGACTGACAGGTGACAAGCGTCTGATCTTCGGTGGCGGCGTGGTGTACGGTGCGCGAGATCCGGCGAATATCGAAGCGATCATCCGGCCGAAGATGCTCAAGGCGTTTCCGCAGCTCAAGGATGTGAAGATCGATTACGCCTGGACCGGAAATTTCCTGCTGACACTGTCGCGTCTTCCGCAGGTCGGACGGCTGGGGGACAACATTTATTATTCCCAGGGTTGCAGTGGCCATGGCGTGACTTATACGCATCTGGCGGGCAAGGTCCTGGCCGAGGCGCTGCGAGGTCAGGCGGAGCGTTTTGATGCGTTTGCGGACCTGCCTCACTATCCGTTCCCGGGCGGGCAGTTGTTGCGTACGCCGTTTGCGGCGATGGGAGCCTGGTATTACGGGTTGCGGGATCGGTTGGGGTTCTGAGGCGAGTTCGACATTTCACCGAAGGGCTGCTTTGCAGCCCAGCGGGAGCAAGCTCCCTCGCCACAAGGGGCTTGTTTCAATTTTTCAAATCCCAGAAACAAAAAACCCCGGTCTTCCGACCAGGGTCTTTGCTATCGATTGGAAGAAGCTTTTCAGCTTTCTTCTTAGCTTCAAGGCGTTCAGTGGGCCTCGAAGCAGATATGGCGCAGCGGACGGGACTCGAACCCGCGACCCCCGGCGTGACAGGCCGGTATTCTAACCGACTGAACTACCGCTGCGTATCGCTGTGGACTTGCGTCCAGTTAACTCGTCTGATCAAAACCCGAGGGCTTGGATCTCGAACCAGGTAAACCTGCTTCGGAAAATATGGCGCAGCGGACGGGACTCGAACCCGCGACCCCCGGCGTGACAGGCCGGTATTCTAACCGACTGAACTACCGCTGCGCGTCGGTGGAGGCTTTTGACAGCTTCCATCTTGCTTTCGCAAGACTCTCAAGAAACATGGTGGGTGATGACGGGATCGAACCGCCGACATTCTGCTTGTAAGGCAGACGCTCTCCCGGCTGAGCTAATCACCCTTTGCTGCGTTGAGGCCGCGAAATTTACGCAGGTACCGATGCTAAGTCAATAGCAGCGTTGAAGTTTTTTAAAAACAGTTCAAACAACGCGCAGGCAGCCTTTCACTCGTAGATCATTTTCTTGGTCATGCCACCGTCCACGACAAACTCCTGCCCGGTAACAAAACCGGCGTTGCGCGACAACAGCCACGCCACCATCGCCGCCACGTCCTCCACCGTGCCTACCCTGCCCGCCGGATGCTGGGCATGATCGGCGTCGGTCAACGGCTGCGCACGACGTTGCGAGGGGTCTCGCGCATCGATCCAGCCGGGGCTGACGGCGTTGACCCGGATCTCCGGCCCAAGGCTGATCGCCAGGGCATGGGTCAGCGCCAGCAGGCCACCCTTGCTCGCCGCATAAGCCTCGGTGTCGGGCTCCGATTGCGCGGCGCGGGTCGAGGCCAGGTTGACGATGGCGCCGTTATGGGCACGCAGGTAAGGCGCGCAATGCTTGGCCAGCAGCATCGGCCCGCCCAGGTTCACCGCCAGGACCCGATTCCAGTGAGCCAGGTCGAGGCTTTCCAGGGTGATGTTGTGCGGGTCGGCAATGGCCGCGTTGCATACCAGCGCGTCGAGCCGGCCGAACTGCCCGAGCACTTCGGCGATGCCGGTGGCGACCTGCCCTTCATCCGCCACGTCCATGCCGATGAACCAGGCATTGTCGCCCAGGGCCTTCGCCACCCTGGAGCCGCGCTGGCCGTCCAGGTCGGTCAAGACGACCTGCCAACCTTCGCAGATCAGCCAGGCGGCAATGCCCAGGCCGATCCCCCGTGCCGCGCCCGTTACCAGGGCAACCCGGCCATGAGTACCGCTCGGCGGCGTTGCCAGCTCGATCACAAGGCCGCCAACCCGCGGGCCAGGTCGGCTTGCAGGTCCGCTACGTCTTCCAGGCCGACCGCGACGCGGATCAGGCTGTCACGGATGCCCGCCGCCTCACGCTCTTGCGGCGAGAGACGGCCGTGAGAGGTGGTGCTTGGGTGCGTGATGGTGGTCTTGCTGTCACCCAGGTTGGCGGTGATGGAAATCAACCGGGTAGCATCGATGAAGCGCCAGGCGCCCTCCTTGCCGCCCTTGACCTCGAAACTCACCACAGCGCCAAAACCGCGCTGCTGACGCGCCGCCAGCTCATGTTGCGGATGACTCCTGAGGCCGGCGTAATGGACTTTCTCGATGCCGTCCTGCTGTTCCAGCCACTCGGCCAGGACCTGGGCGTTGGCGCAATGCGCTTTCATCCGCAGGCCGAGGGTTTCCAGACCTTTGAGGAAGATCCAGGCGTTGAACGGGCTGAGCGTCGGCCCGGCGGTGCGCAGGAAACCCACCACTTCTTTCATCTGCTCGCCACGACCGGCGACAACGCCGCCCATGCAACGACCCTGGCCGTCGATGAACTTGGTGGCTGAGTGCACCACCACGTCCGCGCCTAGCTTGAGCGGCTGCTGCAGCGCTGGCGTGCAGAAGCAGTTGTCGACCACCAGCATGGCGCCTTTGGCGTGGGCGATTTCCGCCAACGCGGCGATATCCACCAACTCGGCGAGCGGGTTGGACGGCGATTCGACGAACAACAGTTTGGTATTGGCCTTGATCGCCGCATCCCAACCCGACAAATCCGCCAGCGGCACGTAGTCGACTTCGACACCGAAGCGCTTGAAGTACTTTTCAAACAGGCTGATGGTCGAGCCGAAGACGCTGCGCGACACCAGTACATGATCACCAGCGCTGCACAGGCTCATGACCACGGCCATGATCGCAGCCATGCCGGTGGCGGTGGCAACCGCTTGCTCGGCGCCTTCCAGGGCGGCAATGCGCTCCTCGAAAGCCCGCACGGTGGGATTGGTATAACGCGAATAGACGTTGCCCGGCACTTCACCGGCAAATCGCGCCGCGGCATCGGCAGCGGTGCGGAAGACGTAGCTGGAGGTGAAGAACATCGGATCGCCATGTTCGGCTTCCGGTGTACGGTGCTGGCCCGCGCGAACCGCCAGGGTATCGAACGCTACGCCCTCAAGGTCGCTGTCCAGCCGACCGGCATCCCAATCCTGACTCATGCTGCCACTCCTTCTATCGCTTGAACGCAAACCGGCCCCTCGGGGCCGGTTCGTTACTCAGTTGTTGTACAGATCGATGATCGCGCTGACCGCCTGAGTCTTGGCCTTGGACGCATCGTTACGCGCGTTCTCGATCCGGTTCAGGTAGACCTCGTCGATGTCGCCGGTAACGTACTTGCCGTCGAATACCGCGCAATCGAACTGCTCGATCTTGATCTTGCCGCCACCGACCGCTTCGATCAGGTCTGGCAGGTCCTGGTAGATCAGCCAGTCGGCGCCGATCAGGTCGGCCACTTCCTGGGTCGTGCGGTTATGAGCGATCAGCTCATGGGCACTCGGCATGTCGATGCCGTAGACGTTCGGGTAACGCACGGCCGGCGCCGCGGAGCAGAAATACACGTTCTTGGCGCCGGCTTCGCGGGCCATCTGGATGATCTGCTTGCAAGTGGTGCCGCGCACGATGGAGTCGTCCACCAGCATCACGTTCTTGCCGCGAAATTCCAGCTCGATGGCGTTGAGCTTCTGGCGTACGGATTTTTTCCGCGCGGCCTGGCCCGGCATGATGAAGGTGCGGCCGATGTAGCGGTTCTTCACGAAGCCTTCGCGGAACTTCACGCCCAGGTGGTTGGCCAGTTCCAGGGCCGCGGTGCGGCTGGTGTCCGGAATCGGGATGACCACGTCGATGTCGTGGTCCGGACGCTCGCGCAGGATCTTGTCGGCCAGTTTCTCGCCCATGCGCAGGCGCGCCTTGTAGACCGAAATACCGTCGATGATCGAGTCCGGACGCGCCAGGTAGACGTGTTCGAAGATGCACGGGGTCAGGCTCGGGTTGGTCGCGCACTGGCGGGTGAAAAGCTTGCCGTCTTCAGTGATGTAGACCGCTTCGCCCGGTGCCAGGTCGCGAATCAGGGTGAAGCCGAGCACGTCCAGGGACACGCTCTCGGAGGCGATCATGTATTCGACGCCTTCGTCGGTGTGACGCTGGCCGAACACGATTGGACGGATGCCATGGGGGTCGCGGAAACCGACGATGCCGTAGCCGGTGATCATCGCCACCACCGAGTAGCCACCGACACAACGGTTGTGTACGTCGGTCACGGCGGCGAACACGTCTTCTTCGGTTGGCTGCAGCTTGCCGCGCTGGGCCAGCTCGTGGGCGAACACGTTGAGCATCACTTCCGAGTCGGAACTGGTGTTGACGTGGCGCAGATCGGATTCGTAGATTTCCTTGGCCAACTGCTCGACGTTGGTCAGGTTGCCGTTGTGCGCCAGGGTGATGCCGTACGGCGAGTTGACGTAGAACGGCTGGGCCTCGGCCGAGGTCGAGCTGCCCGCTGTCGGGTAGCGCACATGGCCGATACCCATGTGGCCGACCAGGCGCTGCATGTGACGCTGGTGGAACACGTCACGCACCAGGCCATTGTCCTTGCGCAGGAACAACCGGCCGTCATGGCTGGTCACGATACCGGCAGCGTCCTGGCCGCGGTGCTGGAGCACGGTTAGCGCGTCATACAGCGCCTGATTGACGTTCGACTTACCGACGATACCGACGATGCCACACATGCGACGCAACCCCTACTTAATGGATCTGAACTGAACAACACTCACTGCGGCGTTTTGGCCATCGGCAAGAGCTGTTCCTTGAACGGTATTTCAGCGGGTACGCTGATACCGCTGGCAAGCCACTGACTACTCCAACCCAGGATCAGGTTCTTGGACCAGTCTGCGACCAATAGAAATTGTGGCACGAGCCGGGACTCCTGCCACCACGTATCCTGCTGTACCGGCCCCAGGCTCAACAGCCCGACGGCCACGACCACCAGCAACGCGCCACGCGCCGCGCCGAAGGCCATGCCCAAGAACCGGTCCGTCCCGGAAAGCCCGGTGACGCGAATCAGTTCGCCGATCAGATAATTGATCATTGCGCCAACCAGCAAGGTGGCGATAAACAAGATGGCACAGCCCGCGATGACGCGGGCCGACGGTGTTTCGATATATCCGGCGAGGTACTGGGACAGCGAGCCACCAAACATCCAGGCCACGACTCCCGCGATGATCCAGGTCAGCAGCGAAAGCGCTTCCTTGACGAAGCCGCGACTCAGACTGATCAATGCGGAGATGGCGACGATTGCAACGATCGCCCAGTCAACCCAGGTAAATGGCACGGTGCAGCCTACAGACGGATAAGGCGGCGCATTTTAGCAGAGCGCAGGGCTGTCGGTAAGCTGCGTGATTCAAATCAGCCAAATGGCGTTCAACCACGTTCAGGCTGGAAGCGCACCACGAAACCCTTGAGGTTTTGCTGGCGATTGAGCAAGTCGCGCAGGCGGTCAGCCTCGGCGCGCTCGATCAGCGGACCGACAAATACCCGATTCTTGCCATCGGCGGAACGGATATACGCGTTGTAACCCTGGCTGCGCAGGTTCTTCTGCAGTTTTTCGGCGCTTTCGCGACTGGTCAGGCTGGCCAGTTGCACCGACCAACTGACCGACAGGCCATTGGCATCGACGCGGCTTTGCGTGGTGTCCGGTTTCGGTGCCGCCGTGATCGGCTGGGTCGGGGCTGGCTTGACTGCCGGCGCCGTTGGAACAGGCGTTGGCGCGGCAGCCGGTTTGCTCGGCACGGCCGAAGCTGGTGCGGTCGGCGCAGGCGCAATGGGCGTAGACGGCGCGGCAGGCTCCTCGGCCAGCTCCTCGTCACTCGGAACCGGCTCCTGAGGCAACGCTTGCGGCTCGGGCACCGCCACCGGTTCGACCTGCACCGGTGGCACGGCGGGCGCCTGGGGCGCGGCGGGTGCATCAACCGTGACCTGGCGCTGCTCGTCCTGACGGGAAAACAGCATCGGCAGGAAGATCACCGCCAGGGCCACCAATACCAGGGCCCCGACCATGCGCTGCTTGTACGCCTTATCCAGCAATGCCATCTGCAGCTTCCTCCGAGGAGCGCCGGGCCAACCATTGAAGGGCCTCGGCTACGCAAAAAAATGATCCGAACAACAGAATCTCGTCGTCGGCCGTCGCCAGGGCGCACTGCCCTTCCAGCGCGTCGGCCACACTGGCGTAAGCATCAACCGAAGCGCCACGCCCCTGCAAGGCTGCCTGCAACTCGCTGGCCGGACGGGAACGCGGCGAATCCAGCGGAGCGACGGCCCAGTGCTGGACAGTACCACCCAAGGCATCGACCACGCCATCGAGGTCCTTGTCGGACAGCAGCCCGAACACCGCCAGGCGCTTGCCCGCCACCGGCCGCGACGCCAGGCGCTCCGCCAGGTACAGGGCGGCATGAGGGTTGTGGCCGACATCGAGCAGCAGGTTGAGTCGCTTGCCCTGCCAATCGAACGAGCGACGATCAAGCCGCCCGACGACGCGAGTCGCCTGCAACGCCTGGACAATCCGTCCCGCGTCCCACGGCAGATCCGCGAGCAAATAGGCCTGAAGCGCCAGCGCAGCGTTTTCCATCGGCAGGTCCAGGAGCGGCAGGTCGTGCAGCTCCACCGGGTTGCCCTTGGCGTCACTGCCGCGCCATTGCCAGTGCTGCTCGGTCATGGCCAGGTCGAAATCCCGCCCACGCAGAAAAAATCGGCAATCAAGCTCGCGAACCTTGTCGAGCAAGGGCTGCGGTGGATCAAGGTCGCCACACAGCGCAGGCGCGCCCGAGCGGAAGATGCCGGCCTTCTCGAAGGCCACGGATTCGCGGGTATCGCCCAGGTAGTCGGCATGATCCACGCCGATACTGGTGACCAGCGCGATGTCCGCATCTACCAGGTTGACCGCATCCAGCCGTCCGCCCAGACCGACTTCCAGCACGACCGCATCCAGGCCGGCGCGGCCGAACAGCCAGAACGCCGCCAAGGTACCCATTTCGAAATACGTCAGGGAAGTCTCGCCCCGCCCGGCTTCCACCGCCGCGAAGGCTTCGCACAGCTCGGCATCAGAGGCTTCGATGCCATTGACCTGCACCCGCTCGTTGTAGCGCAGCAGGTGCGGTGAACTGTAGACACCGACACTCAGGCCCTGGCCCCGTAACAGCGAAGCCAGGAAGGCGCAGGTCGAACCCTTGCCATTGGTGCCGGTAACCGTGATGACCCGGGGCGCCGGCCTGGCCAGTCCCATGCGGGACGCTACCGCTTGCGAGCGCTCCAACCCCATGTCGATGGCGGATGGATGCAACTGCTCAAGGTAGGCAAGCCAGTCGCCCAGGGTACGTTGGGTCATAGGCCAGCGGGCGCCGGCGGAACCACGATCGGCTCGATCGGCGTGGCGACGAACTTCGGCGTCGGCAGACCCATCAGTTGCGCCAGCAGGTTGCCCAGGCGCGGGCGCAGTTCCTGACGGTGGATAATCATGTCGATGGCGCCGTGTTCGAGCAGGAACTCACTGCGCTGGAAACCTTCCGGCAGTTTTTCCCGCACGGTCTGTTCGATTACGCGCGGGCCAGCAAAGCCGATCAGCGCTTTCGGCTCGCCGACGATCACGTCACCGAGCATCGCCAGGCTGGCGGAGACGCCGCCGTAGACCGGGTCGGTCAGTACCGAAATAAACGGAATGCCTTCTTCACGCAGACGCGCCAGCACTGCGGAGGTCTTGGCCATTTGCATCAGGGAGATCAGCGCTTCCTGCATCCGCGCACCGCCGGATGCGGCGAAGCAGATCATCGGGCAACGGTTTTCCAGGGCGTGGTTGGCGGCGCGAACAAAGCGCTCGCCGACGATGGCGCCCATGGAACCGCCCATGAAGGAGAACTCGAACGCCGACACCACCACCGGCATGCCCAGCAGGGTACCGCTCATGGACACCAGCGCATCTTTTTCGCCGGTCTGTTTCTGGGCGGCGGTCAGGCGGTCCTTGTATTTCTTGCCGTCGCGGAATTTCAGGCGGTCCACGGGCTCCAGTTCGGCGCCCAGTTCAACACGGCCTTCGGCGTCGAGGAAAATATCGATACGGGCACGCGCGCCGATGCGCATGTGGTGGTTGCACTTGGGGCAAACATCCAGGGTCTTTTCCAGCTCGGGGCGGTAAAGCACCGCTTCGCAGGATGGACATTTGTGCCACAGACCTTCAGGCACCGAGCTTTTCTTCACCTCGGAACGCATGATCGAAGGGATCAGTTTGTCTACCAACCAGTTGCTCATGCTTCTTTCTCCAGTACCGGCGGCCCGAACGCTCTGGTTCGCGGCCCCGCGTATGCCCTTGAGCTCAAATTCATTGTGCGGCGAGGGTTGCGGGCCGTCGCGGTCAGCGCGAAACATGACCTGCGTCCAGCCCCACCATCCCCTGCCATCCCGACAACCGCTGCACGGCGATTGCCACTACGCTATCGGCCCGCCCGGAGGCGGCGCCTGCCTGCTTTGTACAGTGCAGGTATGGACGGCGGCAGTCTGCCAGCCGTCACATTGACTACTGGCTGCTGCGCACAGCGGCCATGAATGCGCGAATCTTCGCCGGATCCTTGAGACCCTTGGCCAGCTCTACCCCACCGCTGACGTCCACCGCATAGGGGCGGACCTGGGCAATGGCTGCCGCGACGTTGTCCGCCGTCAGGCCACCGGCAAGAATGATCGGCTTGGCGAGCCCTTGGGGAACCAGCGACCAGTCGAACGCTTCGCCGGTCCCGCCGGGAACGCCCTCGACGTAGGTGTCCAGCAAGATCCCGCTGGCACCGGCAAAGGCCTCGCAAGCTGCGGCAATGTCGTCGCCGGCCTTGACCCGCAGGGCCTTGATATAAGGGCGATGCCAGCCTTCACAATCGGCTGGCGTCTCGTCGCCATGGAACTGCAACAGTGCTAGCGGCACCGCGTCGAGTATCTCGCCCAGCTCGCACCGGCTGGCGTTAACGAATAGACCGACCGGCGTCACGAACGGCGGCAAGGCCTGGATGATCGCCCTCGCCTGCTGCACCGTCACCGCCCGCGGACTCTTGGCATAAAACACCAGCCCGATGGCGTCCGCGCCAGCCTCGACCGCCGCCAGCGCGTCCTCGACGCGAGTGATCCCGCATATCTTGCTGCGAACGACCGGCATGCTGGGGAAAACCTCAGGTTTCATGAAAGTCCCGGATGGTAACAAATGCAACGGAGGGCGTCAGCCTGCGAGTTCCGAGAAGCCTGTCAGGAAATGCGGCCCGATGTAACGCTCCGGCAATTCGAATTCATCGTGATATTCCACCTGCACCAGGTACAGGCCAAACGGATGCGCGGTGACGCCGCCGGAACGACGAATGCGGCTTTCCAGCACTTCCTTGATCCACTCGACCGGTCGTTCGCCTGCGCCGATGGTCATCAGCACGCCGGCGATGTTGCGCACCATGTGATGCAGGAAGGCGCTGGCACGGATGTCGAGCACGATCATCTTGCCGTGACGGGTCACGCGCAAATGATGCAGCTCCTTGATCGGCGATTTGGCCTGGCACTGGCCGGCGCGGAAGGCGCTGAAATCATGGACGCCGACCAGGTATTGCGCGGCCTCGGCCATGCGCTCGACGTCCAGCGGGCGGTGATTCCAGGTGATTTCTTCGTTCAGATGCGCCGGACGGATCTGATCGTTGTAGATCACGTAGCGATACCGCCGGGCGATAGCCTTGAAGCGCGCATGGAAATGCGCCGGCATGGCCTTGGCCCAACTGACACTGACATCGTGCGGCAAGTTGATATTGGCGCCCATGACCCAGGCCTTCATCGAGCGCTCGACCTGGGTATCGAAATGCACCACCTGCCCGCAGGCGTGCACGCCGGCATCGGTACGCCCGGCGCAATGCAGCGACACGGGCGAGTCGGCGACTTTGGACAGGGCATTCTCAAGAGTTTCCTGCACCGTCAGGACGCCGGAGGCCTGGCGCTGCCAGCCGCGATAGCGCGAGCCTTTGTATTCAACGCCCAGGGCGATCCGGAAAAAGCCGTCGGCCGCCATTTCTGCGGCCGGGTTGTCTATGTTTGCCAAGGAATTACAGCCTGCTGAGGTACGCAAAGGCGGGCATTATAAGGCGGGCGGGGCGCGATGCCAGTGCAACCGATGGTCTGTGCTCAAAGGTCTGGCCCTTGTGGGGGGGGGGGGG
>NZ_JBHFJB010000052.1:6911-14209 GCF_057334555.1 Pseudomonas sp. AGC41 | reverse complement strand
GCCCCTCCCTTGGTGCGTCGGCTATTTTTTGCGAGCGCTGCGCACTCGAGCGGGAGCAAGCTCCCTCGCCACAAGAGCAGCGTCGATGACCTGCAAACAAAAACGGCAGCCTCACCGGCTGCCGTCTCTGTTTAACCAATCACCTCAAGCCAGGCGCGACAACATTTCCTGCGCTTCACTCTTCTGCGCGGCATCGCCTTCGTTGAGGACCTCGCCGAGGATATCCCGGGCGCCATCGTCGTCGCCCATATCGATATAGGCCTGGGCCAGATCGAGCTTGGTTGCCACCTCGTTGGTGCCGCTGAGGAAGTCGAAATCCGGCTCGTCATCAGCAGTTGCCAAGGCATCATCGGCCGTGAAGGTCGGCTGACCGAGGCTGTCGGACAAACGATCCAGCTCGGCGTTGACATCGTCCAGCTCGGATTCGAAGGCATCCTTGGGCTGGTCATGGGCATCCATTTCGTCCGCCAGGGACAAGTCGAAATCCGCCGGTAGTTCAAGATCGTCGGCCGGTGTGTCGTCCAGGGCGGGCTTTTCGGCAGCCGGGACGTCCAGGCCCTTGAGGTCATCCTCCAGGTCCAGCAGGAAGTCTTCATCCTCCAGGGCGGGTGCCGGAGCATCGGCGCCCAGGTCCAGGTCGAACTCAGACAGGTCGTCGAGGCTTTCATTGGCCTCGGTCTGCTGCTTGAGCACCGACTCGAAACTCAGGTCATCGTCTTCCGGAAACGCGTCCAGCTCGTTGAGCGGCTCGGGTGCCGGCGTCGCGGGCGTCGTATCAAAATCGTCCAAGCTCAGGTCAAAAGCGTTGTCGAGCTCTTCATCGGTCGCCGGCTTGTCTTCCAGCAGTGCCTTGACGTACTGCGCGTCCAGCTCGGCAGCCACGGCTGCGGCCGCCAGGCCTGCGCCAGCGGCGACCGCCATGGCCGGGAAACGGCTCTTGAGCTGTTCGACCTGGGCGTAGTTTTCACCGTTGGCCACCAGTTGGCGTTCCTGGGCAACAAAAGCGTCTCGGTCGCCTTGTTGACCATAGACCTCCATCAACTTCAGGCGCAGGTCGCTGCGCTGAGGCTCAGCCTTGATGCCTTGCTCCAGCAGATCGGCCGCTTGGTTCAAGCGACCGCGATCGATGTGCGATTGGGCCTGAGGCAATACGTCGTCGGAACGATCGGCGGCCGGGGCGACCAACGGTGCGGCGATAGGTGGCGTGACAATCACCGGCGCAACCACCGGAACCGGCTTAGGCGCTGGGGCTGGCTTGGGTTCGAGCTTTACGCTGGGTGGTGGAACCTCAATGCCCTCGAAGCTGCTCGGGGGCAGATCGAGCTCCGGGGAGAAGTCGGCCTCCTCCTCGAGGGCTCGGGCCATGCGCAGGTGTTTCTCGGCTTCCTGCTGGGCCTTGCGGCGACGAGCAAGCAGCAACAGGAGCAGCAACACGACCAACGCGCCGCCGCCAATCAGCCCCAGGAGAATCGGATTGGTCAGCAGGTCGTTGTATTTCTTTTCATCGGAAGCGGCAGGTGTCGGCTCGACCGGTGCGGCGGCCGGCGTCGCTTCCGGAGCGGCCTCGGGTGCCGGTGTTGGGACTGGTGGCTGTGCCGTCGGCGCCGGGGTCAGCTCGGCCGACATCGTCGGGGTCGACTCGCCCGCAGGCGGTACGGCGGTGCCATCCGCCTGCATTTTCGCCAGCTGGTTGTTCTTCAGCTCGATCAGGCGCTGCAGCTTGTCCAGTTGGCTCTGCAGGTCGGCCATGCGGCTTTTCAATTCTTCGTTGTCGCGGCGAGCCGCATCGAGGCTCTCCTGGGTCACGGCAAGCTGGTTGCTCAGTGCCTGGGCATCGCCGGCAGGGCCCTTGCCCTTGGCGCCGGCCTTCGCCGCCTCGGCGGAAACCAGGCTCAGGTTGTCGCGCGCGGCGGCCTGGGCTGGCGCGCCATCGCCAGCGCCCCGCTTGGTCGCGTCCAACTGTTGCCGGCCGCTACCCGCCACACCCCGACGTCCCTGGCGCCAGGCGGCGTTCTGTGCAGCTACTTCGGCGATGGCCTGTGGTTGCGGCAGCGCCGTGCTTTGCACCGGATCCGGCAGGCGCAACACCTGACCGGTCTTGAGCAGGTTGATATTGCCGTTGATGAAGGCGTTCGGGTTCAGCGCCTGAATCGCCAGCATGGTTTGTTGCACCGAACCGCCGTTGCGCACCTTGGCGGCGATTTCCCACAGGGTGTCGCGCGGCGTGGTGGTGTATTGGGACGGCTTGGTGGCGCCGGTGACCGGTGTGGAAACCGCTTGGGACGGCTTCGCCCGCGCAGCATCGGCGGCCTGCGGCGAGAATTTTGAAGGGTCGAGCAGTACGCTGTAGTCGCGCAGCAGGCGGCCGTTGGGCCACATTACCTGCACCAGGAACTTGACCATCGGCTCGGACAGCGGCCGGCTGGACGTCACCCGCAGGACGCTACGGCCGTTGGCATTGATCACCGGGGTGAAGCTCAGGTCATTGAGGAAGGCTTGGCGGTCAATGCCCGCCTTGGCGAATTCTTCGGGGGGCGCCAGGCTCGGCACGACTTCGGCGGCGGTCAGTTGCTGGACATCGAGCAGCTCGATCTCGGCGACCAAAGGCTGGTTCGGCGGCGACTTCAGGGTCAACTCCCCGAGCCCTAGCGCTTGCGCCATACCGGAGGACAGCGCCGAGGCGGCCGCTATTGCTAACACCAGTTTGCGAACTTGAACCATAGCCTCTTCCTTTGTTTGAACATTCCTCGGCCAGCGAGAAGGTGTTGATGCCGCTGCCGTAAGGCATTGCGCGCAGCCCCGAAGCGACGGCGCGCGCGATCGTTTCACTCATGCCCGAGGACGCCCCGGGGAGGAGGTTCGCCTTCAGCACTCTGGCCAAGCATAGCGCCCAGCTAGACTCATTCGACAAATTGTTGCCAAGTATCTTTTACAGCAAGTCTTTTATCAACAACTCAGCCACCTGCACGGCATTGAGCGCCGCGCCCTTGCGCACGTTATCCGACGTCAGCCACAGATTCAGTTCCGCCGGATCGTCCACGCCACCGCGCACACGCCCGACATAAACCACATCCTGGCCGACCGCATCGCCTACCGGCGTCGGGTAGTCGCCCGCCTCCACCAGCTCGATGCCGGGCGCCGCCTCCAGGGCTGCGTTGACCTTCGCCAGGTCAACGGCGACCGCAGACTGTACGGTCACGCTAAAGCTATCGCCGAAAAACACCGGCGCTTGAATGCAAGTGACGGAAATCTTTAACAAAGGTTGCGCCAGCACTTGGCGCAGCTCACGAACCAGGCGCTTCTCCAGCAGCGTATGGCCTTGCTCATCCGGGACTCCGACCTGGGCCAGCAGGTTGAACGCCATCTGCCGATCGAAGAATTTCGGTTCCAGCGGACGGGCATTGAGCAACTCGGCGGTCTGGCGCGCCAGCTCGCTCACCGCTGCGCGCCCCTGGGCGGAGACGGCGAGACTGGCGGTCACGCTGATGCGTTGCAGGTCCAGGCAATCGCGCAGCGGCGCGAGCACCACGGCGAGCGCAGTGGCCGAGGCGCTGGGGCTGCTGACCTGGAACGGTTTGCCCAGGCCGGCCAGCAACTGGGCGTTGGCCTCTGGCACGATCTGCGGTGCCTGCTCCGGCGGCAGCGCGCCGGAGAGGTCGATCAGCGCACAACCGGCGGCCGTGGCGCGTGGGGCAAAACTCAGGGTGACCGCCGGGCCGGCAGCGAAGAACACCAGTTGGACCTTGGCGAAATCAAATTCATCGACCTCGCGCACCCGCACGTTCTTGCCGCGAAACAGCACCGAGCTGCCTGCCGACTCGCTGCTGGCCAGCAGGTGCAGGGTGCCGATCGGAAAATCCCGCTCTTCGAGAATCTGCACCAAGGTTTCGCCGACAGTACCGGTGGCGCCGATCACGGCAATATCAAAGGACTGGCTCATGGATCTACCTCAGGTAAAACGTGGGGAGCGGCACTTTACCGGGTGGTGGGTAGGCAGGCAATTGCGGTGCCTGGAATGACCTCTTCGCGAGCAGGCTCGCTCCGACAGGTTTTGTGTTCTACAGAGATCCAACGTGGGAGCGAGCCTGCTTGCGAAGAGGCCGGGTCACATACCCCAACACCTCAGCGCTGTTTTCCAATAAAAAACCCGCGCCTCTCGCAAGGCACGGGTTCTTCAACAGCAGCAACCGATCAACGCTCGAGCAGGATCCGCAGCATGCGCCGCAGCGGCTCGGCCGCGCCCCACAGCAGCTGGTCGCCGACGGTGAAAGCACCGACGAACTGCGAGCCCATGTTCAGTTTGCGCAGGCGGCCCACCGGCACGTTCAGGGTGCCGGTGACCTTGGTCGGGCTCAGCTCTTGAATGCTGGTTTCGCGATTGTTCGGCACCAGCTTGACCCAAGGGTTGTGCTGGCTGATCAACCCTTCGATGTCGGCGATCGGCACGTCCTTGTTCAGCTTGATGGTCAGCGCCTGGCTATGGCAACGCATGGCGCCGATGCGCACGCAGATGCCGTCCACCGGGATCGGGCTCTTGAAGCGACCGAGGATCTTGTTGGTTTCGGCCTGGGCCTTCCACTCTTCACGGCTCTGGCCGTTAGGCAGTTCCTTGTCGATCCACGGAATCAGGCTGCCAGCCAGCGGCACGCCGAAGTTCTCGGTCGGATAGGCATCGCTGCGCATCGCCTCGGCGACCTTGCGGTCGATGTCGAGGATGGCGCTCGCCGGGTTGGCCAGGTCATCGGCGACAGCGGCGTGGGTCGCGCCCATCTGCTTGATCAATTCGCGCATGTTCTGCGCGCCGGCACCGGAAGCCGCCTGATAGGTCATGGCGCTCATCCATTCCACCAGACCGGCCTCGAACAGGCCGCCCAGGCCCATCAGCATCAGGCTGACGGTGCAGTTGCCGCCGATGTAGTTCTTGGTGCCCGCGTCCAGTTGCTGGTCGATGACCTTGCGGTTGACCGGGTCGAGGATGATCACCGCGTCGTCCTGCATGCGCAGGCTGGAAGCGGCGTCGATCCAGTAACCCTGCCAGCCGGCTTCACGCAGCTTGGGGAACACTTCGCTGGTGTAGTCGCCGCCCTGGCAGGTCAGGATCACGTCGAGGGTCTTGAGCTCTTCGATGCTGTAGGCATCCTTGAGCGCACCGGTGTCCTTGCCCACGGACGGGCCCTGGCCACCGACGTTGGAGGTGGTGAAAAACACCGGCTCAATGAGATCGAAATCCTGCTCTTCCAGCATTCGCTGCATGAGCACGGAACCGACCATGCCGCGCCAACCGATCAGACCTACACGTTTCATCGCAACTACACCTATACAAAAGTGGGCCACCGTCGAAGCAGTGGGCCCGAAAGATTACAGATTCCGCAGCGCGGCGACTACTGCATCGCCCATTTGCTGCGTACCGACCTTGGTGCAACCTTGTGACCAGATGTCACCGGTGCGCAAGCCCTGGTCCAGGACCACGCTGACGGCTTTTTCAATCGCGTCGGCGGCATCGTTCAAGTTGAAGCTGTAGCGCAGCATCATCGACACCGACAGGATGGTCGCCAACGGGTTGGCAATGCCCTGCCCGGCAATGTCCGGCGCCGAGCCGTGGCACGGCTCGTACATGCCTTTGTTATTGGCATCCAGGGAGGCCGACGGCAGCATGCCGATGGAACCGGTGAGCATCGACGCTTCGTCGGACAGGATGTCGCCGAACATGTTGTCGGTGACGATCACGTCGAACTGCTTCGGCGCGCGCACCAGTTGCATCGCGGCGTTGTCGACGTACATGTGGCTCAGCTCGATGTCCGGGTAATCCTTGGCCACCTGCTCGACCACTTCGCGCCACAGTTGGCTGGAAGCCAGCACATTGGCCTTGTCCACCGAACACAATTTCTTGCCACGCACGCGGGCCATGTCGAAGCCGACCCGGGCGATACGGCGGATTTCGCTTTCGCTGTACGGCAGGGTGTCGTAGGCCTGACGTTCGCCATTTTCCAGCTCACGGGTACCGCGCGGGGCACCGAAGTAGATACCGCCGGTCAGCTCACGAACGATGAGGATGTCCAGGCCGGAGACGATTTCCGGCTTCAGGCTCGATGCATCGGCCAGTTGCGGATAAAGAATCGCCGGACGCAGGTTGCCGAACAGGCCCAGTTGCGCGCGAATCTTCAGCAGCCCGCGCTCGGGGCGGATGTCGCGTTCGATCTTGTCCCATTTCGGCCCGCCCACGGCGCCCAGCAGCACGGCATCGGCGGCACGGGCACGGTCCAGGGTTTCATCGGCCAGCGGCACGCCGTGCTTGTCGATGGCGGCGCCACCGATGACGTCGTGGCTGAGTTCGAAACCCAGGCCGTACTTGTCGTTCGCCAGCTCCAGGACCTTGACCGCCTCGGCCATGATTTCCGGGCCGATGCCATCACCTGGGAGAATCAGAATCTGCTTGCTCATGCTTTCCTCGTTAACTGTCGGCGCCCTTGGGCTAGCCGGGAAAAATGCTATCGCTCGGCCCACAGCACCAGTACATCCGTACTGAACGAACCATCGGCCTCAATCTGAAAATATTCACGCACTTCATCGCCCATCGAGCGCTGCAGCTCGAGAATCGCCGCCCGCATTACCTCCGGAGTACGCATGCGCTCGACCCACGAACGGTATTCCAAGCGCAGACGCTGGCGCGAGGTGCTGCGGCTGTGCAGCCCCGCGTCGCTGACCTGCTGCAACCACTCGGCGGCCGAATAGTCGCGCACATGACTGGTGTCGCGCAGCACTTCGACGCTTTGCAGGTAGGTATCGAGCAGCGGCATGCCCGGCGACAGGATATCAATGAACGCCGCTACGCCGCCCGGCTTGAGCACCCGGCGCACTTCCCGCAACGCCAGGCCCAGGTCGCTCCAATGATGCGCCGAATAGCGGCTGAACACGAAGTCGAAATCGCCGTCGGCGAACGGCAACCGCTCGGCAGCGCCACGTACCGTGCCGATATTGCCCAGGCCACGCTCGGCCGCCGCTGCGGCAACCACGTCGAGCATCTGCTGGGACAGGTCGTAGGCCACCACTTCACCAGCCAGCGGCGCCACATGGAAGCTCACATGCCCGGCGCCACAGCCCAGGTCCAGCACACGGGCATTGGCGTGACCGGCCAGCTCGGCCTGCAGCAGGGCGAATTCGGCGCCCTGGGCGTGCACGGCGCTGCTCAGGTAGGCCGAGGCCTGTTCGCCGAATTGCTTTTGTACGACCTGGCTGTGGGCGGTGCTGGTCATGGGACTTCCTTTTGGGCTGTAGCCTTGTGGTGTCAGCACCGCCGT
>NZ_JBHFJB010000052.1:0-6838 GCF_057334555.1 Pseudomonas sp. AGC41 | reverse complement strand
CTAAGAGGCCAGCACTGACTACATCAATCTCACATCAATCAAGCATCACGAAACAACCAAGGCTGGCTCGCCCGGTGCTTGGCTTCGAACGCGGCAATCGCCTCGCCGTCCTGCAGGGTCAGGCCGATGTCGTCCAGGCCGTTGAGCAGGCAGTGCTTGCGGAATGCATCGATTTCGAAATTCAGCACCTTGCCGTCGGGTCGGGTTACGGTCTGGGCCGCCAGGTCGATCTGCAATTGATAGCCAGGGTTGGCCTCGACCTGCTGGAACAGCTCGTCCACTTCGGCATCGCTGAGAATGATCGGCAGCAGGCCGTTCTTGAAGCTGTTGTTGAAGAAGATGTCGGCGTAGCTCGGCGCGATGATGCTGCGAAAACCGTACTCTTCCAGGGCCCATGGCGCGTGCTCGCGGCTCGAACCGCAACCGAAGTTCTCGCGGGCCAGCAATACGCTGGCGCCTTGGTAACGCTCGGCGTTGAGCACAAAATCCTTGTTCAACGGCCGCTTGGAGTTGTCCTGGTACGGCTGGCCCACGTCCAGGTAACGCCATTCATCAAACAGGTTCGGGCCGAAGCCGGTGCGCTTGATGGACTTGAGGAATTGCTTGGGGATGATCTGGTCGGTGTCAACGTTGGCACGATCCAAAGGCGCGACAAGACCGGTGTGCTGGGTGAAAGCTTTCATGCTGCGCTCCTTCAGATCAATTCGCGAACATCGACAAAACGGCCGTTGACGGCCGCAGCGGCGGCCATCGCTGGACTCACCAGGTGCGTACGTCCACCGGCGCCCTGGCGGCCTTCGAAGTTTCGGTTGGACGTCGAGGCGCAGTGCTCGCCCGACTCCAGGCGATCCGGGTTCATCGCCAGGCACATCGAGCACCCTGGCTCGCGCCATTCGAAACCGGCCTCGAGGAAAATCTTGTCCAGCCCTTCCGCTTCGGCCTGGGCTTTCACCAGCCCCGAGCCCGGCACCACGATCGCCTGTTTGATCGTCGAGGCAACCTTGCGGCCCTTGGCGATCACCGCTGCGGCGCGCAGGTCTTCGATCCGCGAGTTGGTGCAGGAGCCGATGAACACACGGTCGAGCTGGATGTCGGTGATCGCCTGGTTGGCGCTCAGGCCCATGTATTTCAAGGCACGGACGATGGAGTCACGCTTGACCAGGTCCATTTCCCTGGCCGGATCCGGTACGTTCTGGTCCACCGCCAGAACCATTTCCGGCGAAGTGCCCCAGCTGACTTGCGGCTTGATCTGCGTCGCGTCGAGCTCGACCACCGTGTCGAACTTGGCATCGGCATCGGAGACCAGGTCTTTCCAGGCTTCGACCGCCATGTCCCATTCGGCGCCTTTCGGGGAGAACGGCCGGCCCTTGACGTATTCCACGGTTTTTTCATCGGCCGCCACCAACCCGACGCGTGCGCCGGCTTCGATGGACATGTTGCAGATGGTCATGCGGCCTTCGACGGACAGATCGCGGATCGCGCTACCGGCAAATTCGATGGCGTGGCCATTACCGCCGGCGGTGCCGATCTTGCCGATCACGGCCAGGACGATGTCCTTGGCGGTCACGCCGAATGGCAGCTTGCCCTCGACGCGCACCAGCATGTTTTTCATTTTCTTGGCGACCAGGCACTGGGTGGCGAGCACGTGCTCGACCTCGGAAGTACCGATGCCATGGGCTAGCGCACCGAAGGCGCCGTGGGTCGAAGTATGCGAGTCACCACAGACCACGGTCATGCCCGGCAAGGTCGCGCCCTGCTCCGGGCCGATCACGTGGACGATGCCCTGGCGGACGTCATTCATCTTGAATTCGACGATGCCGTATTCATCACAGTTGTCGTCAAGGGTCTGCACTTGCAGGCGCGAAACCTGGTCGGCAATCGCCTCGATGCCACCCTTGCGCTCCGGCGTGGTCGGCACGTTGTGGTCCGGGGTCGCGATGTTGGCATCGATGCGCCAAGGCTTGCGCCCGGCCAGACGCAGACCTTCGAAGGCTTGCGGCGAGGTCACTTCGTGAATGATGTGACGGTCGATGTAGATCAGCGCCGAGCCATCGTCGCGCTGCTTGACCAAATGCGAATCCCAGAGCTTGTCGTAGAGCGTTTTGCCGGCCATCAGACGGTTTCCTCATCAGCTTGTTTCTATGCCCTGGGTCCTGAGCGGATCAATAACCCCTTGGCTTGTGAGGCTGATGGTAAGAGGCTACATTAAATAACTCAAATTCATATTTTTCATGCTTTGCATAACCAACTGGAATCCGATCAGAAACGCCATGGACCTCGCCAACCTCAATGCTTTTATTGCTATCGCCGAAACCGGCAGTTTTTCCGGTGCCGGTGAACGCCTGCACCTGACGCAACCGGCCATCAGCAAGCGTATCGCCGGCCTCGAGCAGCAGCTCAACGTGCGCCTGTTCGACCGTCTGGGCCGGGAAGTGAGCCTGACCGAAGCCGGCCGGGCCCTGCTGCCACGGGCCTATCAGATCCTCAACGTGCTGGACGACACCCGCCGCGCCCTGACCAACCTGACCGGCGAAGTGACCGGGCGCCTGACCCTCGCCACCAGCCACCATATCGGCTTGCACCGCCTGCCACCGCTGTTGCGGGAGTTCACCCGACGCTACCCACAGGTGGCATTGGATATTCAGTTCCTGGATTCGGAAGTGGCCTACGAGGAAATTCTCCACGGCCGGGCGGAACTGGCGGTCATCACCCTGGCCCCCGAGCCCCACACGCTGGTACGGGCCACGCCGGTGTGGGACGACCCGCTGGATTTCGTGGTGGCGCCGGAACACGCCCTGCTGGAAAACAGCGCCGTCAGCCTAGCGGACATTGCCCTGCATCCGGCGGTTTTCCCCGGAGGCAACACGTTCACCCACCACATTGTGCAACGGCTGTTCGAAGCCCAGGGCCTGACGCCGAACATCGCGATGAGCACGAATTATCTGGAAACCATAAAGATGATGGTCTCCATCGGCCTGGCCTGGAGCGTTTTGCCGCGCACGATGCTTGATGAGCAGGTGGCGCGCGTGCCTTTGCCGGGCATACAGCTCAGTCGCCAGCTAGGCTATATCCTGCACACCGAACGGACGCTGTCGAACGCTGCACGGGCTTTCATGGCTCTATTGGACGCACAAATCGATCTGCCAGGGACAAGGGCATAAGTTGTGCTACTCCTACAGGGCCATTACGCCTGCGCATAACACCCAATCGCCCAAGGCCCGCTAGAGAATGCCCAAACCCGCCGACCGTACTCCGCCCCTGCCGCGCATCCAGGCACTCGACCCGAAACGGTCGGAGCAAAGCTGGGAAAGCGCGCCACAGTTGCTCGCCGCCCTGAACGGAGCGCGGCTGGGGGCCTGGTCGTGGGACATCGATACCGGCCAGATCAGTTGGTCCCGAGGCACCCAGGCGTTGTTCGGTTTCGACCCGCGCCAGCCATTGCCGGCGGACGTCGACTACCTCGACCTGCTGCTGCCCGAAGATCGGGCCAGGGCCATGCGGGCCTTCCATGCCGCCGTTTCCGGCATGCCGCTGGAACAGGCGATGCACCACCGCATCGTCTGGCCCGATGGCAGCCTGCACTGGCTGGAAATCAGTGGCAGCGTACTGCCCGACAAGCACGGTCGCCCGCGGATGATCGGGGTGATCCGCGAAATCACCCACCAGCGCGAACGGGAACAGGCGCTGCGCAGCTCGGAGAAACGCTTCGCGACACTGTTCCACCTGTGCCCGAACATGGTCCTGCTGACCCGTCAGGAGGATGGGCTGATCAGCGAAGCCAACCAGTATTTCGAAAGCCTGTTCGGCTGGCCGGTGCACGATGTGATCGGCCGTACCACTCTGGAACTGGGCCTGTGGGTCGACCCCACGCAGCGCGCCAGACTGGTAGAAGCCACCAAGGCCAAGGGCGAGCTGGTAAGCATCGAAGTGGAATTTCGCGCCAGTAACGGCCAGATTCACAATGGAATTCTCAGCGCCCAGAAAGTCGAACTCGAAGGCCAACCTTATTTATTGAGCACCTTCCTCGACACCACCGAACGCAAACTTGCCGAACAGGCCCTCAAGGACAGCCAGGAACGCCTGGACCTGGCCCTCGACTCGGCGCAACTGGGTACCTGGGACTGGCACATCCCCAGCGGCATGCTCTACGGCTCGGCCCGGGCCGCGCAGCTCCATGGCCTGGAGCCCCAGGCATTCCACGAATCGTTCGATGCGTTTTTCGAGGGCGTGCCTACCGAAGAACGCAACAACATGCGCAACGCCTACCGCAGCCTGCGTGAAGGCCCGGCGGGCAATTACCAACTGACCTACCGCGTGCAACTGCCGGACGGCAGCTCGCGCTACCTGGAAAGTCGCGCGCGCCTGTACCGCAACGACGACGGCAGCCCGCTGCGCATGGCCGGCACCTTGCTCGACATCACCGACCAGGTGGAGCGCGAACAGAGCCTGGCGGCTTCGGAAGAAAAATTCGCCACGCTGTTCCAGGTCAGCCCCGATCCGATTTGTCTTACCCACCAGGACGACGGCACGTTCCTGGAAATAAACTCGAGTTTTACCCAGACATTCGGTTGGGCGGCCAATGATGTGCTGGGCCGCAGCGCCGACGAGATCGGCCTGTGGGAAGCTTCGGGCAGCAGCCTGCAACGCATCGAACGGGTCATCCGCGAGCAGTCGCTGAGCAATGTCGCCATCGTCGTCCATCACAAGAACGGCCAGCCGCTGACCTGCGTGATCTCCAGCCGGCAGATCAGCGTCGGCAACCAGCCCTGCATCGTCACCACCCTGCGGGACATCACCCAGCAACAACGCTCCGAAGCGGCGCTGAAGGCCAGCGAGGAAAAATTCGCCAAGGCATTCCACTCCAGCCCCGACGCCATCACCATTACCGAATGCGATAGCGGCCGTTATCTGGAAGTCAACGATGGCTTCTGTCGCCTGACCGGTTATCGCGCCGACGAGGTCATTGGGCACACGGTCTACGAGGTCGGCATCTGGGCTGAAGAAAAGCAACGGACGGCGCTGCTGGCCGAATTGCAACTCAAGGGCCGCGTCCTCCATCAGGAAATGCTCGGGCGCAACAAGCGCGGCGAAATCCTCACGGTGGAAGTGTCGGTCGAGCCCATCACGCTCAACGAGACGGCGTGCCTGCTGCTGACTGCCCGTGACGTGAGCCTGCTGCGCAACGCCGAGGCGCAGATCCGTCACCTCGCTTATCACGACCCGCTGACCAACCTGCCCAACCGCGCGCTGCTGCTGGACCGGCTCAGCCAGCAGATCGCTTTGCTCAAGCGCCATAACCTGCGCGGGGCCTTGCTGTTCCTCGACCTGGACCATTTCAAGCACATCAACGATTCGCTCGGCCACCCGGTTGGTGACACGGTGCTGAAGATCATCACCGCCCGCCTCGAAGCCAGCGTGCGCCTCGAAGACACCGTGGCGCGCCTGGGTGGCGACGAATTCGTGGTACTGCTCAGCGGCCTCGAAGGCACGCGCGGCGTGGTCAGCCAGCAGGTGCAGACCCTCGCCGATATCCTTCGCGAACTGCTCTCCGAGCCGATGTTTCTCGATGGGCAACGGCTGCAAGTCACCCCCAGCATCGGCATGGCGCTGATACCGGACCACGGTTCCACGCCCACTGACCTGCTCAAGCGCGCCGATATCGCCCTGTACCGCGCCAAGGATTCGGGACGCAATACCTCGCAGATGTTCCATGCCACCATGCAAAAAGCCGCCAGCGAACGGCTGCGCATGGAAACCGACCTGCGCCAGGCCCTGGCCCGCAACGAATTCAGCGTGCATTTCCAGCCACAGGTCGACGCGCGGGACAACCGCATCGTCGGCGCCGAAGCCCTGGTGCGCTGGCATCATCCGGACCTCGGCGCGCAATCACCCAATGAGTTCATCAAGGTGCTGGAGGACAGCGGCCTGATCCTGGAAGTCGGCACCTGGATCCTCGACGAAGCCTGCGACGGCTTCAAGCAACTGATCGCCAAGGGCAAGGTCGACCCGCGACGGTTCAAGCTGTGCGTGAATATCAGCCCCCGGCAGTTCCGCCAGAGCGACTTCGTCGAGCGCATCGAAACCAGCCTCGCCAGCCATGGCCTGCCCTATTCCCTGTTGAAGCTGGAGATCACCGAAGGCATCGTGATCCACAACCTGGACGACACCATCGGCAAGATGCGCCGCCTCAAGAAATTGGGGGTGAGCTTTGCCATGGATGACTTCGGCACCGGTTATTCATCGCTGACTTACCTCAAGCGCCTGCCGGTGGACACGCTGAAAATCGACCAATCGTTCGTACGTGACGCCACCAGTGACCCCAACGACGCCGAGATCATCCGCGCCATCGTCGCCATGGCCCGCAGCCTGAACCTGGAGATGATTGCCGAAGGCGTCGAGACACTGGAGCAGTTGAAGTTCCTGCAGGGGCTCGATTGTCATTTGTACCAGGGTTACCTGCACAGCCGGCCATTGCCGCTGGAGGCGTTCGAGCGGTTGTTGCCTTAGCTAGGAGCTTTTGTGGCGAGGGAGTCCCCGCCGCGTCGCCGACGCTGCGCTGTCGCGCAGCAAACAAGTGTTCGGCTTAATATTGGGTGCGCGCGGGGACAGAGGCCGTAGCTATCACTGGTGTGTGCGCACCCGCGAGGGAGAGTGGCCGGCACGGTATCGGCGTGGAGTCGTTGTAGGCACAGCAAGCTGTGACCACGTATGAGAGAGTGAATCCGTTCGACACCGTGTGCCCCGCGCGCCGTTCAATCCTGCGAGGAATTGTCATGGCGCGCAAGAAGCAGCAGAAACGATTTGAAGTCGTTCACCCTCATTGTGCCGGTATCGATAT
>NZ_JBHFJB010000051.1:31722-34445 GCF_057334555.1 Pseudomonas sp. AGC41 | reverse complement strand
CCCCCCCCCTCCCACAGTTTGTTCACCGCCAGGGCTACCATTTATTGATGACTGACCCAGAACACCGCCGTGCCCACCACCAGGATAATCAGGAACAGAATGGCCCAGGCATCAACGGTACTGTCGCTTTTCCTTGCTTTGGTCGGATTACTCATTGCATCGCCTCTTGTCGGTTTTGTAGGTGATTGCATAGGGACTCGACCACAGTTAAGACGATGATTGCCCGTACGACAAATGTGGGTTAGCCAATAATCGAAGGCATTAGTCGATTTGGTTCTTTACATATACTCAAACATCACTTTTGCGCATAACTCAAAACAGGTATCTTGCACCGGCTCCTCTAGGAGTGCGCGGCCGTGCGCGCAGAATTGCCGAGGCAGAACCCGATTTCAGCGAGCCAACCTGCAGCTGTTTCTGATCGGCCCAAGCCTGAGAACGAGACTTATATGTACGTATATGACGAGTACGATCAGCGGATCATCGAGGACCGCGTCAAGCAGTTCCGTGATCAGACCCGACGCTATCTGGCAGGCGAGCTGAGCGAAGAAGAATTCCGCCCTCTGCGCTTGCAGAATGGCCTGTATATCCAGCGCTTCGCCCCGATGCTGCGCGTGGCGGTGCCTTATGGCCAGCTGACCTCGCGCCAGGTGCGCAAGCTGGCCCAGATTGCCCGCGACTATGACAAGGGCTATGCCCACATCAGTACCCGGCAGAACGTCCAGTACAACTGGCCTGCCCTGGAAGACGTGCCCGAGATCCTCGCGGAACTGGCCACCGTGCAGATGCACGCGATCCAGACCAGCGGCAACTGCCTGCGCAACGTGACCACCGACCAGTTTGCCGGCGTCGCGGCCGACGAACTGATCGACCCGCGCCCATGGTGCGAGATCGTTCGGCAATGGACCACGTTCCACCCGGAATTCGCCTACCTGCCGCGCAAGTTCAAGATCGCCATCAATGGCTCGACCTCGGACCGCGCGGCCATCGAAGTCCATGATATCGGCCTCGAAGCGGTCTACAATGCCGCCGGCGAGCTGGGCTTCCGCGTGCTGGTGGGGGGCGGCCTGGGCCGTACGCCGGTGGTCGGCGCGTTCATCAACGAGTTCCTGCCATGGCAGGATCTGCTGAGCTACCTCGACGCCATCCTGCGGGTGTACAACCGCTACGGGCGTCGCGACAACAAATACAAGGCGCGGATCAAGATCCTGGTCAAGGCCCTGACGCCTGAAGTGTTCGCCGAAAAGGTCGAGGCCGAAATGGTCCACCTGCGTGGCGGCCAGACCACCCTGACCGAAGCCGAAGTCCATCGCGTGGCCAAGCATTTCGTCGACCCGGCCTACAAGGCCCTGGACAACCAGGACGCCGAACTGGCTGCCCTCGACAAGGAACACCCGGGCTTCGCGCGCTGGCGGACACGCAACACTCTCAAGCACAAGAAGCCGGGCTACGTCGCGGTGACCCTGTCGCTGAAGCCGACCGGTGTCGCACCGGGCGATATCACCGACAAGCAGATGGACGCCGTGGCCGACCTGGCCGACCGCTACAGCTTTGGCCAGCTGCGCACGTCCCACGAGCAGAACATCATCCTGGCGGACGTTGAACAGAGCCAGTTGTTTGCCCTGTGGGGCGAGCTGCGCGAGCAAGGCTTCGCCACGCCGAACATCGGCCTGCTGACCGACATGATCTGCTGCCCGGGCGGGGATTTCTGCTCGCTGGCGAATGCCAAGTCGATCCCGATCGCCGAGTCGATCCAGCGCCGCTTCGACGACCTCGACTACCTGTTCGACATCGGCGAGCTGGACCTGAACATTTCCGGCTGCATGAATGCCTGCGGTCACCACCACGTCGGCCACATCGGCATCCTCGGCGTGGACAAGAAAGGCGAGGAATTCTACCAGGTCTCCCTCGGCGGCAGCGGCAGCCGCGACGCCAGCCTGGGCAAGATCCTCGGCCCGTCGTTTGCCCAGGACGACATGCCGGATGTGATCGAGAAGCTGATCGACGTGTACATCGAACAACGTACCGAAGACGAGCGTTTCATCGACACTTATCAACGTATCGGCATCGACCTCTTCAAGGAACGCGTCTATGCAGCGAATCATTAAGAACAACGAGGTCATCGACGAAACCTGGCACTTGCTGCCCAAGGACGCGAGCTTCGATGGCATTTCCAACTGCGACGACCTGATCGTGCCCCTCGCCCTTTGGCGCGACCATGCCCATGCGCTCAAAGCCCGCGATGGCGGCCTGGGCGTGTGGCTGGATGCCGATGAAGAAGCGGAAGAGATCGGCGATGACGCCAATCAGCTCCAGGTAATCGCCCTGAACTTCCCGGCCTTCACCGACGGGCGCAGCTACTCCAACGCGCGCCTGTTGCGCGAACGTTATGGCTTCAAGGGCGAGTTGCGCGCCATTGGCGATGTGCTGCGCGACCAGCTGTTCTACATGCGCCGCTGCGGTTTTGACGCCTTTGCCCTGCGTGCCGACAAAGACCCCTATGAAGCCCTCGAAAGCCTCAGGGACTTTTCGGTGACTTATCAGGCGGCCACTGACGAACCGTTGCCGCTGTTCCGTCGTCGCTGATAGTTGAAGCATGGAAAAGCCCTGATCCGGGTGCACCGGGTCAGGGCTTTTTTATTGGTCTCGACTCGAAACCACTGTGGGAGCGAGCCTGCTCGCGAAATCGGTGGATCAGTTTGCATCCATGGCGAATGCACCGCCGT
>NZ_JBHFJB010000051.1:18550-31702 GCF_057334555.1 Pseudomonas sp. AGC41 | reverse complement strand
GGGGACAATGTTGGTGCGACTTCAGTGGACTACCAGAACCGCTGCTGCGTCAGGCGGCTCCACCAGCTCAGCAGCACCCGGTCCACCGAACCGCTGGCCGCCATGCCGATGCGCTCCTGCAGGCTTTTGCGTTCGGCATAGTGCAGGTGATAAAGCTCGGCACCCTTGGCCCGTTCGGCCAGGTATTCATCGCTGGTCTTGAGCTCGTCCACCAGGCGTTTCTCCAGCGCGGCGACACCAAGCCAGACCTCGCCGGTTGCCACTTCATCGATAGCCAGCTGCGGGCGGTAGTTGGATACGAAGTTCTTGAACAACTCATGGGTGATGTCCAGGTCTTCCTGGAATTTTTCCCGGCCCTTCTCGGTATTCTCGCCAAACACCGTCAATGTGCGTTTGTACTCGCCGGCGGTCAGCACTTCGAAATCGATGTCGTGTTTCTTCAGCAGGCGATTGACGTTAGGCAACTGGGCCACGACGCCGATGGAGCCGAGGATCGCGAACGGGGCGCTGATGATCTTCTCGCCGATGCACGCCATCATGTAGCCGCCGCTGGCTGCAACCTTGTCGATGCACACCGTCAGCGGCACGCCGGCCTGACGGATCCGCGCCAGTTGCGACGAGGCCAGGCCGTAGCTGTGGACCATGCCGCCACCGCTTTCCAGGCGCAAAACCACTTCGTCCTTCGGGGTCGCCAGGGTCAGCAGCGCGGTAATTTCGTGACGCAGGCTCTCGGTGGCGGAAGCCTTGATATCGCCATCGAAGTCCAGCACGAACACCCGGGGCTTGGCCGCTGGTTTGTCTTTCTGTTTCTTCCCGGCCTTCTCGGCCTTGCCTTCACTTTTGCGCAGCGCCTTGAGCTGGTCCTTGTCCAGCAGCGTCTGCTCCAGACGCTCACGCAAGCCCTTATAGAAATCGTTGAGCTTGCTGACTTGCAACTGCCCGGCCGACTTGCGCCGCCCCTTGCTGCGCAACGCAGCAAAACTGGCCATGACCACCAGAATGGCGATCACCAGCGTCACCGTCTTGGCCAGAAAACCGGCGTATTCGACAAAAAACTCCACAGCGACTCCTTAAATGCAATGCGCCACTGAACGCAGGCGCGTAACGGTCCCAGCATACCCATGCGCCTGCCCCGCTGCCAGCCATGAAACCTGCTGTTACCGTAACGCGGGTGAGTCCGGACGGGCCTGTAACGGTCATTTCAAACGAGCGTATGTTTTTTCGTTGACAGCCCTCCGCCATCCTCATAACCTCGCCAAACCTTCAACGTACCGGGATGACGCGGACGTGGGCAGCATTTATCTGATACGACATGGCCAGGCCTCCTTTGGTGCGGATGACTACGACGTCCTTTCGCCCAATGGCATACGCCAGGCCCAAGTGCTGGGCGCCCACCTGGCAGAGCTCGGCGTCGTGTTCGATCGCTGCCTCTCGGGCGACCTGCGTCGCCAGCAGGACACCGCCATCGGCACGCTGGGCGCGATGTCCGCTGTCGGGCTGCCGGTTCCCGAGGTGGAAATCGACACCGCGTTCAACGAATTCGATGCCGATGCGGTGATCCGCGCCCTGCTCCCGGACATGCTGCCCCAGGAGCCCGAAGCGCTGCATATCCTGCGCAACGCGGCGCAGAACCGCGGCGAATTCCAGCGCATTTTTGCGTTGATCGTCGAACGCTGGCTCAACGGCCAGTATGACCCGCCCGGGCTGGAGAGCTGGCTGGGTTTTGTCGAGCGGGTCCAGGCCGGCCTCCACCGCATCCTCGAAAAGGCCGACAAGACCCACAAGATCGCCGTGTTCACCTCCGGCGGGACCATCACCGCCCTGCTTCACCTGATCACCCAGATGCCTGCCCGGCAAGCTTTCGAGCTGAACTGGCAGATCGTCAACACCTCGCTCAACCAACTGAAATTCAGAGGCCGCGAGGTGGCCCTGGCTTCCTTCAACAGTCATGCGCATCTGCAACTGCTGAAGACCCCGGACCTCATCACCTTCCGCTGAGGCCGGATTACTTGCAGACCCTTGCTGTACCACTCAAATAAGGATCGAAACCATGACCTCCGTAGCCGACGCCGTAAAAGCCATGCAAGCCAAATTCAACCCAGCCGCCGCTGCAGGCCTGGACCTGGTGTTTGGTTTCAATATCACTGACGAAGACAAGCAGTACGCCCTGATCGTCAAGGATGGCACCTGCGACATCCAGGAAGGCGAGAACCCCGACGCAAACTGCACGCTGGTCTTGGACAGCCAGACCCTCAAGGACATCGTCAGCGGCGAAACCGACGGCATGCAAGCGTTCATGGGCGGCAAGCTGCGCGTCGAAGGCGACATGATGCTGTCGATGAAGCTGTCCGAGCTGTTCCCTTCCTGAGATTGAGCTCGCGTTCCTCGCAAGCCTTTGATCGCTGACGAATCCCGCCCCCGTGGCGGGATTCGTGTTTCTTGCCTTGAATCTCTTGTTGAGCGCCCCACCGCCATCGTCGAAACACCTACAATGCCCGCTCCACCCGCTTCGGCCCGACCATGGACATCGACCTCGCCCGTACCTTCCTGGAAATCGTCCGCCACGGCAGCCTCGCCGCTGCGGCGCAAAAGCTGCACGTCACCCAGACGGCGATTACCGCCCGGGTCCAGAAGCTCGAAAGCCAGCTCGGCTGCGCGCTGTTCGTGCGTAACCGTGCCGGTGCGCGGCTGACCGCCGATGGCGAAGCCTTCGTGGTCTACGCCAACCAGCTCGTACAGACGTGGGAGGCCGCCCGCCGGGACCTGCCGTTGCCCGAAGGTTATCGCAACGTCTTGCATCTGGGTGGCGAGGTCAGCTTGTGCAATCCCCTGATGCTTGCCTGGGCCGGGGAATTGCGCCAGAAAATCCCCGGCCATGCCCTGCGCATGGACATCCGCGACGGTGAAAAACTCTTGCAACAGCTGGAGCTGGGCCTTCTGGATGCCGCAGTGGTCTACCAGCCCGAGTATTGGCCGCGATTGCAGGTGGAGCAGTTGCTGGAAGAAAAACTCATCCTGGTGCGCCTGGCCGCTCGCCCCGAGCCCTACGTGTACATCGACTGGAGCGCGGACTTCCGGCGCCAGCACGACACGGCGCTTCCGGACAAGGCCAAGGCCGCCGTGACCTTCAATCTCGGTCCACTGGCGTTGCAATATATTCTGGAAAACGGCGGTAGCGGCTACTTCCGCACCCGGGTCGTGCAGAGCTACCTGGACAGCGGCATTCTGGAGCGGGTGCCCAAGGCGCCGGAGTTCAACTACCCGACCTATCTGGTGTATTCCAGGGACCGCGATTCGGCGGCATTGCAGCAGGCGTTCGAGGTGCTGCGGGGGATCGTCAAGGCTGGCAGCGACTGGTCCCAGCGCTGGGATCCGTTGGGCTGACTGATCAGGGACGGGCCGCTTCGCAGCCCCGCGGGAGCAAGCTCCCTCGCCACAAAAGCGCTTATTTTTTATAAAGGCCCTTCGCGGAACAAAGGGCCTATACAAACTGGTTGGACTACGCCCGCACCAATTCGGCGATCTTGTCCTTGGTCAGCAAGCGTTCTTTCTTGAGTGTCTCCAAAGCAGGATCGGACAGCGTGACGGGCGGCTTCTCGGCATTCACGACCTCGGCGTCGATTCGCGCATACTTCTTGAGCAATTCGTCGAGCGTCGGATCCTCGCTACGCTTCTGCTGGATGTGGTCTTTTGTGCAATCAAGATCCTGGCAAAGATCATGGGACACCGGCATGGAGCACCTCCTTTGGTTGGTTCGGTGGCGAGTGCTTTTCATGGCACTGCCTGTCACCAGCATGGCCTTGCCGGTCGGCTTCTGTCGACCGCCAATCCGACCAGCGGTGACCGTTCGTCGTGCCGCGCCGCGCTTCGATCAAACCTTCGGCCCCTTCCCGCTCTCCATTGAACAGTGACCACAAGAACACTCGTACAACCTGTGTGGAGACTTACCTATGGACAGATTTACCCTGCGTCAACTCGGCCTGGCAGTTGCCCTGAGTACCAGCATGGGCATGGCATGGGCCGCGACATCCAACGACTTTGTCGACAACGCGGCAGCCGGCGGCATCGCTGAAATCGAAACCAGCAAACTGGCGCTGCAAAAAAGCCAATCGGCGGACATCAAGGAGTTCGCCAACAAGATGATTGCCGACCACACCAAAGCCAATGAAGAGCTGAAGGCGCTGGCGCAAAAGCATGACATCGAAGTACCGGACGACACCACGTTGATGAAAAAGGCCAAGGCCAAGATTCTCGATGTGCGTGACGAGTCCTTCGATCCGGCCTACGCCAACAACCAGGTGATGGCCCATGAGGAAACCATCGCTCTGTTCAAGAAGGAAGCCGAGACCGTCACCGACGACAAGAAGCCCGGCAACACCGAACTCAAGGCGTTTGCTCAGAAAATGCTGCCCGACCTGCAGCACCACCTGGAAATGGCCAAAAAACTCCAGGCTGCGCATCCTAGTAAATAATGCAGCACGCATGAAAAAGCCCGACCATCGAGTCGGGCTTTTTGTTGGCTAGCTATCGGCGGTATCGATGTCGGCGTCGGTCTTGTCGCCGGGGCCAGGCCGATCCGGCTCTGGCTTGAAGCCAGGGCTGTAGGTGTTGTCGTTGTCCTGGTGATGTTGTTTCTGATCGACCTCGCTGGCAGCGCTATGAGCCTGGTGTGTTCCAGCCGGGCCGGCGGGCGGGTTACCCGGTCCTTGGGGATCGACGGCCGGATCGTTACGCGAAGACTGGGTCTGCGTCTGGCCTTGTTGCTGGGTATTTGCAGGATCGCTCATTGGACACCTCGTTCATGACAGGGCCGGTTCAATCGACGGCCTTGGTTATTCGAAGGTCGCATGGCGGCTGGGTTCCATTCTTTTGCAGCATGCTCAGCCGCCCAGTACCGAACTGACCATCCGGGTCAGCGCATCCGGGCTATAGGGTTTGCTCAGCAGATGAGTGTCCGGGCTCAACTGGTGGTTGCGCGAGATGATGTCGCGGGTGTGCCCCGACGTGAACAATACCGGCACCGGTGGGTTCTGGACCTTGGCCCAGGCGGCCAGGTCGGAACTCTTGATCAGCCCGGGCATGACCACATCGGTGAAGATCAGGTCGACCGAGATGCCCTCCAGCAATAATTTCATCGCCTCGTCGCCATTCGCGGCGGTCAGGGTCCGATAACCCGACAGCTCGAGCAATTCCACCGAGGCACTGCGTACGTCGTCGTTGTCCTCGACCACCAGGATCGTTTCCTGCAAGCCCGACTGATGCGTGCGCTGGTGCGTCTGTTCCTCGGACTCGGGCTTATGGCTGCGCGGAAAGTACATGTGCACCTGGGTGCCTTCTCCCGGGTGACTGGAAATCTCGATATGGCCGCCGCTCTGCTTGACGAACCCGAACACCATGCTCAAGCCGAGCCCGGTGCCCTGGCCGTCGGTCTTGGTGGTAAAGAACGGCTCGAAAACCTGCTTGAGGACTTCAGGCGGCATGCCTGCGCCACAATCGGTCACCGACAGCCGTACGTAATCGCCGGCGGCAACGCCTTTGCCGGCGCAGGACGAGTCATCCAGTGCGATATTTTCGCCAATCAGGCAGATGGTCCCTTCGCCGCCCATGGCATCGCGGGCGTTGATCGCCAGGTTCAACAGGGCGTTTTCCAGTTGGTTGCGGTCGACATGGATGCACCACGGCTCATCCGGCAACGCCACCTCGATCCGGATGGTTTCCCCCAGTGCCCGTTGCAACAACTCGCCCAGGCCATCGTAGATGCGCCGGGGGTTGTAGACGGCCGGCGACAACGGCTGGCGCCGGGCAAAAGCCAATAGCTGCGAGGACAGTTTGGCGCCCCGCTCCACGGCCTCGATGGACGCCCCGACCCGCCGTTGCACGTTGGCATTGTCAGGCTCGTGGCGAGCCAGCAGATGCAGGTTGCCAGCAATCACCTGAAGCAGATTATTGAAGTCATGGGCCACGCCGCCCGTAAGCCCGCCAATGGCCTCAAGCTTCTGCGATTGGCGCAACTGCTCTTCCGCCGCCAGCCGCGCCTGCACTTCATCGGCGACGCGTTGCTCCAGCTCGCGGGTGAACTTGAGCAGTGACGCTTCGGCAGTCTTGCGCTCATTGATGTCGATCAGCACACCGGGAAAACGCAGGGGTTTGCCCAACGCATCGAACTTGCAGCGGCCGCTGGCCAGGACCCAGAGGTATTCGTCCTCGCCACGACGCACTCGGTATTCAGCGCTGTAGGGCACGCCCGTGCGCACCGTCAGGTCGACGCGTTGCTCCACGTCGGCAAGATCATCCGGATGGATGCGCTGGCGAGCGATCTCGATGGGCAGTGCATCCAACGAACATTCGGGCGGATAGCCGAACGTACGGGCGAAACGCTCGTCGCCGGACAGGGTATCGGCCGGGATATCCCAGACAAACGAGCCCAGCAACGGCCCGGCCGAAAGCGCCAACTGAATACGTTCGTTGACCGCACGGTAGCTGCGTTCGGCCTCCTGTCGGGCCCGCTCGCTGAGCACCAGCTCGGTGGTTTCCACGACGATCGCCAGGACGCCAGCCGGCGAATGATCATCGTCGGGCACCGGGCTGTAGTAGAGGTCCATCCAGACGTCTTCGGGCTTGCCGTCGCGCAGCAATACCAGTTCCTTGCTGCGATAGGACAAGGTGCCGCCAGCCAGGCACACGTCGAGCACATGGCGATTGAAGTCGGCGACTTCCGGCCAACCCAGCTCCACCGCCCGCCCCAACAGGTACGGGTGACGGCCGCCGGCAAACTCGGCATAGGCGTCGTTATAAATCATGAAGCCCTGGCGGCCCCACAACATGACCATCGGCAAGGGCGAAGCCAGCATCAACTGGACAGCGCTGCGCAGGCTGGCGGACCAGTGCTCGATCGCGCCCAGTTCGGTGCGACTCCAATCATAGGCCCGGATACGTCGGGCCATCTCACCGTCCCAACCGGGACACCCGTTACTCTGGGATAAGAACTTCATGGAACGACTCTCACCTCAAACTACCAGCAGGGAAGCGGCATACCACAAGTCCCTTGTGCTAGTGCTTCGAGCGCGGGGTTGGCAATTGGTTCATGCAGAAGGCCCTGCGACGGTCCTGTCTGGTCCGGGGGACAGGGTGAACATGTTGGCAAGGGTGGGTGTTCAACGAAAATCGCGGCTGCGCACATTGATGCCCGCCAGCAATCCCGTCAGGTCGCTCAGACGCCCGGCGATCAGGTGCCGGACCTCGCCGACACTCTCCCAGCGCCCATCCACACGAAGCAATTGCGAACCCACCAGGACCTTGCGTTGACGCTCGGCCAGGTCGCGCCAGACCACCACGTTGAGGTTGCCGAATTCATCTTCCAGGGTGACGAAGGTCACGCCACTGGCCGTGCCCGGGCGCTGGCGGCCGGTGACCAGCCCGGCGACGCTGACGTTGCGACCGTGTTCCACCGTCTGCAATTCCCGCGAACTGCGGCAGCGCCGGGCGCGCAATTCGGGACGCAACAAGGCCAGCGGATGAGGCCCCAGCGTGGTGCCCAACATGGCGTAGTCGGCGAACAGGTTCTCCCCCACCGTGGGCGTCGGCAAGACCACGGGCGGTTCCTCCTCGCTGGGCAAAGCGGCGAACAGGCCCAGTTGTTTTTGCACCCCGGCGATTTCCCAGCGGGCACGGTGACGATCGCCGGCCATACCGCGCAACGCGCCGGCGTCGGCCAGTTGTTCCATGGCCCGGGCATCGAGTCGAGCCCGTTCGGCAAGGTCCGCCACATCGCTGAAAGGCCGCTGTCTGCGAGCCGTCTCGATACGGCGGGCATCGTCTTCGCGAAAACCCTTGATCAGGCGCAAGCCCATGCGGATCGCCGGTTGCCGGCCCTCCAGGGGTTCGAGGCTGGATTCCCAGTCGCTGGCGCGCACGTCCGCCGCACGGATCTGCAAGTGGTGCCGACGGGCATCCTGGAGGATCTGGTCCGGGCTGTAGAAACCCATGGGCCAACTGTTGATCAGGGCGCAGGCGAACGCCGCAGGTTCGTGGCATTTGAGCCAACTGCTGGCGTAGGTCAGCAAGGCGAAACTGGCGGCATGGGATTCCGGGAAGCCGTAGTTGCCGAAGCCCTTGATCTGCTCGAAGATCTGCGCGGCGAATTCAGGCGTGTAGCCGTTGCTCTTCATGCCTTCTGCCAGGCGCTCGCGATGCGGCTCAAGGCCGCCGTGGCGTTTCCACGCGGCCATCGAGCGACGCAACTGGTCCGCCTCGCCGGGCGTGTAGTCCGCCGCGACGATAGCGATCTGCATCACCTGTTCCTGGAACAATGGAATGCCCAAGGTGCGACCCAGCACCACTTTCAATTTTTCCGAAGGATACGTGACGGGCTCTTCGCCATTTCGCCGCCGCAGATACGGATGCACCATGCCGCCCTGGATCGGTCCCGGCCGTACGATCGCCACCTCGATCACCAGATCGTAATACTCCTTGGGCTTGAGCCGGGGCAACATCGCCATCTGCGCCCGGGATTCGATCTGGAACACGCCGATGGTGTCGGCGCGGCTGATCATCTCGAACGTCGGCCGATCGTCCTTGGGCAACGACGCCAATGTATGCCGCACACCCCGGTAGTGCGCGATCAGGTCGAAGCAACGGCGGATCGCGCTGAGCATGCCGAGGGCGAGGATGTCCACCTTGAGCAACCCGACCGCATCGAGGTCGTCCTTGTCCCACTGGATGATGGTGCGCTCGGCCATCGCGGCGTTTTCCACCGGCACCAGGGTGTCCAGTGGTTGCTGGGAAATCACGAAACCGCCGGGATGCTGGGACAGGTGCCGGGGGAAGCCGATCAGTTGTCGGGTCAGGCTCAGCACCCGGCGCAACACCGGGCTGTCCGGGTCGAAACCGCCTTCGCGCAAGCGGTCCAGGGGCGGCGCTTCATCACTCCAGCGCCCGCAGCAATCGGCCAATGCATTGACCTGGTCCGGCGGCAGGCCCAAGGCCTTGGCCACATCGCGCACCGCCCCGGCGCCATGGTAACTGCTGACCACCGCCGTCAACGCCGCGCGATGCCGGCCGTAACGCTGGAACACGTACTGCAAGACTTCTTCGCGGCGCTCGTGTTCGAAATCGACGTCGATGTCCGGCGGCTCATTGCGCTCGCGGGACAGGAAGCGCTCGAACAACATGTCCGTCCGGCTCGGATCGATTTCGGTGATGCCCAGGGCGTAGCACACCGCAGAGTTGGCCGCCGAGCCTCGACCCTGGCAGAGAATGTGGCGGCTGCGGGCGAAACTGACGATGTCCTGCACGGTGAGAAAGTAGCTGTCGTAGCCCAGTTCGGCGATCAGCTTCAATTCCTTGTCGATCTGCACGCGCACCTTGTCTGTCACGCCGTTCTCCCAGCGCTCGCGCAGGCCGCGCTCGGTCAACTCCCGCAGCCAGGAGGCCGGATCGTGACCCTCGGGCACCAGCTCGCGGGGGTATTCGTAGCGCAACTGGCCGAGGTCGAACGTACAACGCTGGGCGATCTTCAGGGTTTCATCGAGCAAGGCTCGCGGGTAGAGATCGGCCAGGGCCTGCAAGCTGCGCAGATGGCGTTCGCCGTTGGGGTGCAGGCGCTGGCCGGCCTCGGCCACGGTGACGTGGTGACGGATGGCGGTCATGGTGTCTTGCAAGGCACGCCGACCACGCACATGCATGTGCACATCCCCCGTGGCGACAGAGGGAAGGCCCAGGTGTCCGGCCAATGCGAGCAAGTCCGCCAGCCGCTGGCGATCGTCCTGGCCGCAATGCAGTTGCACGGACAGCCATAGCCGCGTTTCGAAGATCTGTTGGAGCCAGCGCCCCTGCTCCTCGGGCGCCTTGCCTTCGGGGATCCACAGCGCCAGCAAACCCGGCAGAGGTTCGTCGAAGTCATCCCGGACGATGCGATAACAGCCTTTCTCGCTGCGCCGCCGGGCGCGGGTGATCAGCCGGCACAAGGTCTGGTAGCCCTCGAGGTTCTCCACCAGCAGCACCAGTTTCGGGCCGTCCTCGACCTGGATTTCGCTGCCGACGATCAGTTGCAGCTCCAGCTCCCTGGCCGCCTGCCAGGCCCGGACGATCCCGGCCAGGGTGCATTCATCGGTAATCGCCAGGGCCGCATAACCCTGCTCCTTGGCGCGGCGACACAATTCCAGGGCGCTGGAGGCGCCGCGCTGGAAACTGAAGTTCGACAGGCAATGCAGCTCGGCGTATTCGACGTTCATGCGAACCAGCCCTGCAGCCACAACGGCCCGCCCTCGCCCACCGGTCGGTAGGCCCAGCCGCGTTGCCCGGCGCGGGTTTCGATCAGGTAGTAATCGCGGCGCACGTCGGCTCCGTCCCACCAGCCGGACTCGATGCGCTCCGGCCCCATGAGGATTCGCGCCTGGCCCTCGGGCAACGCCTGGGGCTCGCCGAGCAGCCAGCCGGGACGCTGGACTTCCTCGCGCAGCGGGCATGCCTGTTGCCGCGGCTGGGGAGTCATCTGCCAGGCGCACTCGGGTCGATGATCGTCGCCGAATCCCAGCCCCAGCACGGCGTCATCGCCCAGGCGCGCCCGCAGCCGTTCGCGCAGTTGTTCCCAGGGCAAGGACTGTTGGGGACGCTCGTCGAACAACTCCAGGCGCTGGGGCACGAAGCTCGGCAGGTTGTCGGCACACAAGCGAAAGCCGCGCACTGGCGCCTCGACTTGTACCTGTTCAAGACGACCACGGGCCAGTTCGAACAGCATCGAAGGCTCCCGCTCGGCGCTGAGCAGGCCGACCTTGATCACCGTGTCCGGCAGACCGGCGTGTTCCAGATGCAAGTCGAAGCGCTGCACACCGCTGTCGCGCCCACACAGGAAAGCCGACAGGTCACCGGTCAACCGGCGCAGCGGAAACAGCAGCGCCTGGTGAGACTGCACGTCGTAATTGAGTTCGATGCGCACATCAAAACGGTCCGGGGGCAGGTAGAACGACAGCGCCAGGGTACGACTGCCCGTCAGCGCGTCGAGGTGCTTGAGCACATCGGCCTCGAAGCGCCGCGCCAGGGTGTGCCGGGGCAAGGCCCGGACCTGATCCAGGCGGCGCAGGCCCATGCGCGACAGCGCCGTGGCGACGTCGGGCGCCAGGCCGATGCGGTCTACCGGCATTTGCCCCAGATATGCTTGCAAGGTTTCACCATCGGGCACCACCAAGGCGTCATGGGCATTGGCCAACATCCGCGCCGCCACGGGGTTGGGGGCGGCGACGATGCGATGACGAAAGCCCAGTTCAGTCAGCTCGGCCCGCAACCGAGCCTCGAACACCGGCCAGGGCCCGAACAGCCCCAGGCTCGATTCGATCTCGAACAGCACCGTGCGCGGGTAATGCACGCTGACCTGGGAACTGAAGCGGTAGGCCCAGGCCGCGAGGAATTGTTGCCAGTGCTCGATCTGCGCCGCGTCGTATTCGGCCGTGGCAAACCCTTTGCTCAGGGCCTGGGCGGCGGTCATGCTCTGGCCGGGCCGCAAGCCCAGGGCGCGCGCCGGCTCATTGACCGCTTGCAACACCCGGCGCTGGGCCGGACCGGTCAGCAGCGCCAGGGGCTCGTCGGGATCGGGGCGCTGGCGCAGCGCGGCGTCCAGCGCCAATTGCGGGAAAAGGATACAGACCCAGCGCATCGCAACCTCAATGCCCCGTGTGCGTGGTGAATGCAATCGGCGCCGAACGGGCCAGGCCACCCCGGGACTTGAGCACCCGCAATTGTGCGGGGCGGGCATCGATGGCGATGCGCAAGGCCGCCGGGGACGGGTTGATCGCTTCCTGGATAGAGCGCCAGGCGAACGCCAGGGTCTGGCCGGTTTCCGCCGCGACCTGCAGGCGTCGCAAGGCCCGGTCATCCGCCTGGCGCGGCCAGCACAGCACCGCGCCGCAACTGCCCGAACGCAGGCATTGTTCGGTGGCCCACAAGGCATCCCGTGGGTCGGCCTGGATGATCGACAACTGGCGCAGGTCCACCCCGGCATTTCGCCAGGCCTGGGGATAGGGCACGAACGGCGGCGCCACCAGCACGATGCGTTCCCCCGCCGCCGACAGCCGTGCCAGGGTCGGCCACACCAGTTGCAATTCGCCCACGCCCGGCGCGCCGATGAGGATTTCCGTCAATGCCGCGTCCGGCCAGCCACCACTGGGCAATGCCGCGTCCAATGCAGCATGACCGGTGGGCTGCGGACTGGCGGCCGGTGGCGCAGGCCGGCCTCTCCAGACCTGGCCGCCATTGAACAGCGTGTCCAGCGCAACGACGGCGCCCATCAGCCTTGTCTCACCAGGCCACAGAACACACCTTCGATCGCCAGGTCCCGGTCGGCTTCGACGATGATCGGCTGATAGGCCGGGTTGCGTGGCAACAGGCGCACGCGCTCGCCGACTCGCTCGAAGCGCTTGATGGTCACTTCACCGTCCAGGCGCGCCACGACGATCTGCCCGTTGGCGGCCTGGGGCGTACGTTGTACACCGACCAGATCGCCATCGAGGATACCGTCCTCGATCATCGAATCGCCCTGGACCCGCAACAGGTAATCCGGCGCCTTGGTGAAAATCGCCGGGTCCAGCAACAAGCGGCTGTGGACTTCGGCATCGGCGCCAATCGGCAGGCCGGCGGCCACCCGACCCAACACCGGCACGTCCAGCAGCTCGGGGCGCGGCGGCTGGTTCAGCAACCGGATGCCTCGGGCCTGGTGCGGATTGACTTCGATGAAACCGGCTTCAGTCAACGCCAGCACATGCTTGCGCGCCACGCTGCGGGAGGCAAAACCGAACGCCTCGCTGATTTCAGCGAGGCTGGGAGGCTGGCCCTGCTCGGCGATGCGTTCGCGGATAAAGGTCAGGATGGCGGTACGGCGGGGAGTGAGAGTCGTCATGGAGTACATTTGTACTCCTGTCGGTTTTGCCTGACAAGCGCCGCCAGTCAGTTCATGGGATGGCCTTGTTGGGGTGTATATCCATTTTTTTGGTAACGGCTGCTTATGGTTCCGCCCTTACGGCGGGTCACTTTTATGAAGCGTAAAAGTAACCAAAACGCTTTTGCCCCACCACTCGGCACCTCGCCTAGGCTCGGTGTGCCCTCACTCCGGCATTGCTCCGTGGGCCCGCCGCGAAGGGCCATCCATGGCCCAGCGCGGCT